>CAKVIS010000020.1 GCA_934754415.1 uncultured Bulleidia sp. | reverse complement strand
GTGCTACATCACATTTACTGTACATATGCGTGTACAGTAAACACAATTATTCACCGTTTTGCTAATATAGCCATAAACTTTCCTGTTTTCATCTGATCCATATGTATGTACCTCCGAAAATAGCATAGTAAATCTTCCAGGAGAATTCTTCCCCCACAAACAGCGAATACACTCTCTATCATACGTACTAACACATCCAATATGCTTATTTTCAAAGAAAGTATTGCAGGATGATATATATTATTTCACACAATGAAAATACACCATTGATCCATCAATGTGCATATCGATATTTTTATACATTTTTGCAAGAATATCTGTCAGTTCTTCCTCTGTCTGGAATGGTGGTGAAAACCACCCCTTCCTTGCAAGAATGTTTTTAACCAGCCAATCAGTTCTTCTGGATTTTCCCTGAATATAAAAACAGGCAATAAAATCTCCACCAGGTTTCAAAACACGCCACGTTTCCAGAAATGCCTTTTGCTTATCAGGAAAAGCATGAAAACCATTCATACTTATAACAATATCATAGGTTGCATCACACATTGGAAGATTACTCACATCCCCCTGAACACACTGAATATGTGTCTGCCCTGCAAATCTTTTTACAGCTTGTTCAAGCATATCCTTACTGTAATCAAGACAGGTAATCTGTGCATTTTTTAAAGAAAACCATTTTTGTTGCGTAAATACAGCCGTCCCAACCGGAACATCCAGAAGTTTTCCGGCAAAATCATCAGGAATATACGATAAAACTGTTCGTGCTATCTCCTTATCATCTGTACCACTCCAAAATAACCGGATATACAGCCTGCTGAAAAAACTTCCCTGAGTCAGAACATCATCATATATATTTTTTGATGTTTCATAAGCATTTTGTATTTTGTCGGCCATACTATTCTCCAATCCCTTTTACCTTTAAAATCTTGCTACTTTTATTTTTTCCACTCTTCAACAGCATTTCTGACACGACGATCAATATCTTCACGTGTTTCCAGACATTCTTTTGGATATCGTTTTGCCGCCTTAAATGCCAGTTTCATAAAGATTCCGGAACCAACCGGCAACATTGTCTTCAACATGCTCTGTGGAAAAACAAAATGAGTTCCATGGGCATAAATTGCAAACTCAGGATTGCACTGATGTGGACGTTCTTCCAGACGTTTTTTCATACGACGGATGTACTTTGCAGTATCCCACAGTGCATCATCTTCAGCACCCACCAGCAACAATTTTCCGTGAATTCTTTCAATTCTTATCATCTCATCTTCTGTGATGGGATGAGCCTTTTCTGAATCCTCAAACAGTTTTCTTGAATTAACCATATCACCAGTCCGCTTTGTTTCTTGTTCAATCACATGCCAGTACTCTGGATGTTTATAACAAAACGGCATATATGGAAGTGGTTTCCCTTTGTAAGAGAAAAGAGATTCTGACTCAATCGGCCATTCTTTACAGCCATCTTTTTTCCCCTGCATAAATCCCTGCCAGATAAAATCACTTGGTGCCAGGCTGATTGTCAGCGTGATATCCTCAAAATAAGAAGCAGCAGTTAAGGCAAGTGTTCCTGTTGTAGATGCTCCGACAATACCTGTCTTCTGATTACCATGTGCTTTTAACCAATGGATGGCTTTTTCTATACGTTCCAGTGGATAGTTATGATGTCCATAATCCTTTTTCCCAGGAGACATCGTCATCACATTCACTCCAAGCGAGTGTAACCATTTCACGGATGTACGCGCCAGATAGTCTTCTGGATCATCTCCTATCATGGCTATTATGGCACAGTTTGAATCTGCTTTACATTTCCAATATGCACCATAAAATCCATAGGATTCCACATCAAAATGTTTTTTCCTCATCTATATAATCTCCTTTATATCAACCACGTTTCTCCATAACTATTATTTTGTTTGAAATGTTTCGAATCATCGGAATCTTTCCTGCCACACGGTATGCAGGCATGAGTTCTTTCATTCCTTCCACCAGGCTGACTTCCTGTTGAACTGAAAATGCCGGCAGAATTTTTTGCAGCTGCTTTCCGTTTTTTACTCCCCATGTAAATTTTGCATGACTTCTCTCTATGGATTTTTCTTTCACATGCTTTACAACAAACGGTGACATGGTTTCGACCATTACAGTCACCTCAGAAAAAGCATGTTCGATAATAGAAAACATCTTCCTGATATCTTCCTCACACAAATACATAGTAAGTCCTTCAATTATCACAAGAACATTTTCCCCATGATACTCTATTTCATCTATATAGGAAGGATCCATAGCAGACTTTGCAATCTGATACACCTGGTCTGTTTCTGCAAGGAATCTGCGTCTTATTTTCATAGTTTCCGGCAAATCTACGTTATACCAGCAAAGATATTTTCCCTTCATCCTGTAACATCTTGTATCCAGACCACAGGCAATATTTACAACAACAGCATTTTCATGTTTTGATAAGTATTGCTCTATCATCCGGTCTAGTACAATCGTTCTTGCAACCACACCACGAGACATCATTTTATCCTTATGTGCTTTGGAAAAGTCGTAATCCATGTTTTCTACAAGTTCTACTGCAAATGTATCCTTGAATTTTGCATTTTGTTTTTTTGTTTCCTGTGCTCTTGCGTACAAGGTCTGTATCATCGTTTCCTGAACACCAGTCACATTGACCTTTTCTTTCATTATATTTTACCCGCTTTTATTGGTTTTCTCACAACGCAATGCAATCTCATGCCTTTACGAATTTCAAACTTTTCCACTTGTAATCCGGCATTCTTACAGCACTGCATAATCACACTTCTTGTTGGAACTCTGACATCTCCATGCCCGCATACATTTGCCAATGGCATTTCTAATGTATTCATCAGCCATACTAACACTTTATTATCACTGGTAACATCCCTCAGAATCAATCTTCCATTTGGGCTAAGACATCTTTCCACACTGTCAAAAAATGCCTGTGGATTTGGATAATGGTGGAAACTCATAGAACAGAGTATTGCATCAAATGCATTGCTTTCAAAAGGAAAATTCTCACAGTCTCCCACAACAAATGTTGCATTGGGAATATTTTTCTTTTTTGCCTGTTCAATCATGGCAGGCGTCAGATCCAGTCCTGTATATTGCCGGTCTGGATATTTTTCTGATAATAAAGAAATCATCGGCGCTGGCCCACAACCTGCATCCAGCAGTTTATGGAATGGCTCCTTTTCCAGTTCTTCCAGAATATCCGGATACTCTTTTTTGCACATTTCGTAAATTCCTGCATGATCCCCTTCATATCTTTCTGCTGCTTTTGTGAATTCCTTAATTGACAATTGTTTATATTCTTCGTCTGTCATATCCTGCCTCCATCATTTATGACTGTTAGTCTAAACTAACTTACTTTTATAAAAGAAACCGTGCAAACCGAAATTCCTTCACACGGTTACTTTTACCACGTTTTCACTATAGCACTACGAAAATAACACTACAAGAAGAACTTTTACAGTTTATTTGAAACCTTTTTCTCTGTATATGCACAGAAAAAAGCACTGAAACACTGAAACAATACGTCTTTTTTCAAAAAAAGCACTGCACAAACATGTGCAGTACCTTTAAGAAGATATACTGGTTGATTATCTTAACTGCAGAAGTTAAGGATTACGCTAAAGCAGCTGTGATGATGGCCATGGAGTATACTTCAATGGCATTACATCCACGGGACAAATCATTCACAGGAGCGTTCAATCCTAATAAGATAGGACCGTAAGCTTCAAAGTTACCAAGTCTTTGAGCAATTTTGTAACCGATATTACCTGCATTAATATCAGGGAAGATAAATGTATTTGCATGACCTGCAACTTCAGACTGAGGACACTTTGTTCTCGCAACACGTGGTGCAACAGCAGCGTCAAACTGAATTTCGCCTTCAATTGGCAGTCCAGGATATTTTTCCTTTGCCTTGTGTGCAGCATTTCTCATCTTATCTACATCTTCACCTTTACCAGATCCAAGTGTGGAGTAGCTTAAGAAAGCAACCTTTGGATCAACGCCGAAGATTCTTGCACATTCTGCTGTTTCACCGCAGATTTCTACAAGTTCATCTTCTGTTGGATGAATATTAATAGCACAGTCACCCATTGCAAGTACTTCATTATCACCTGTAGCACTTGGTCTTACCAGAATAAAGCAGCTGGACACAATGGAGTTGCCTGGTTTTGTTTTGATCAGCTGTAATGCAGGTCTGACTGTATCTGCTGTGGAATACGTAGCACCACCTAATAAAGCATCAGCTACCTTCATCTTTACAAGCATTGTTCCAAAGTAGTTGGCACTGGATAAGATACCCTTTGCCTGTTCAGGAGTTACTCCCTTGCTCTTTCTTAATTCGCAGAACAGTTCTACCATTTCATCCATTCTGTCATAGTTTGCAGGGTCAATAATTTCTGCACCACGGATATTGAATCCGCTCTTTTCACTTGCCTCAAGCACTTTATCAGGGTTACCGATTAAAATAGGGTGTAAAAAGTTACTTGCCAATAATCTGGAAGCTGCTTCCAGAATTCTAGGATCTTCACCCTCTGTAAATACAATCTTCTTAGGATTTTTCTTAAGAAGTTCTATCATGTCACCAAATCCAAACATAGTCTATTTCTCCTCCTCTGTACATGTAGTTCATTTTTACCGAACTCAATTGTATAGCGCTTCCAATTTTTCTTCAACAATGTGAAAATATGGATTATCCCTGTACAATTTCCTCCAGTTCCATCCATCTTTCACTCTTTGTTTCAAGCTCATTTCTTTTTTGTTCCAGTGTATCGGAAATCTCTTTGATAGCATCATATTCTGTAACCGAAGACAGCTTTTCTTCCAGGTCCTTTATCTGCTGTTCAAGTAAAGGAAGTACTTCTTCTATCTGCTCTTTTTCTTTGTTTTCCATGTAGGATAATCTGCGTGTCACAGGTTTCACCTGTACAGGTTTTTTCTTTTCTTCTTTGACAGACTCTTCTTTCTTTACAGTCAGAAGATAGTCGGAATAGGATTCACTTCTGACTTCGATCTTGCCATCTTTAAATACCCATAACGTATCACAGGTCTTATCCAGAAAATATCTGTCATGAGATACCACAATCACTGTACCTTCAAAACTGTCCAGATAATCTTCCAGTATCATCAAAGTATCTGTATCCAGATCATTGGTAGGTTCATCCATCAGTAATACATTCGGTGCACTCATAAGAACTGAACAAAGATACAGTCTTCTCTTTTCTCCACCGGAACACTTACCCACAGGCATATACTGTTCTTCCTTTGCAAACAGGAATCTTTCCAGCATTTGAGAAGCAGTAACTGGATCTCCTTCTGCTGTATATACCACTTCTCCAAAATCCTTAATAAAATCTATTCTTCTTTGAGTATCGTCAAATACTTCATTATGCTGAGCAAAGTATCCTGTCTTTACAGTATCTCCAATGGTCACATTACCGCTGTCTACTGTTTCCTGTCCTGTCAGTATTTTTAACAAAGTACTTTTACCACAACCATTATGTCCTATGATACCAATGCGGTCTCTTCTTCCTACGGTATAGGTGAAGTCAGAAAATAATGGCTTATCATAGGCTTTACTGCAGTGTTCCATTTCTATGACTTTATTCCCCAGTCTGGTACTGGCACTGGATAGCTGTAAAGACTGCTGTACTTCCGGTGCTTCCTGTGCCTTGATTGCTTCATATCTTTGAATTCTACCTTTTTGTTTGGTGGATCTTGCCTGTGCACCTGCACGAATCCATTCAATTTCCTTTCTTAAAAAGCTCTGTCTTTTTGCCTCAATACTTCTTGCCTGTTCATAACGTATTTCTCTTTGTTCAAGATAGTACCCATAATTACCTTCATAGGTATACATATGTCCATGATCCACTTCGACAATATGATTCGTAATACGGTTTAAAAAATAACGGTCATGGGTAACCAGAACAATCGCTTTACTGACTTTGCACAGATATTTTTCCAGCCAGAGAATACCTTCCTGATCGAGATGGTTTGTAGGTTCATCCAGAAGATACAAGTCTGCCTGTTTGATCAAAGTAATCGCCAGAGATACCCTTTTCTTCTGACCACCGGATAAAATACCGATATCTTCATCCTGATGTTCAACACCGAGTTTATTGAGAATGGAACGTATCTGATAGACTTCCGTTTCTTCCTTCATATAACTTTTAACAGTATCATATACTGTTTTACCTGCAGGAAAATCACTGTCCTGAGGGCAGTAGGAAACCGTATATTTCTTCAGCACATTTACTTCTCCCGTATCCGGAAGTTCATTCTGTGCCAGCAGTTTTAACAGTGTGGATTTCCCTGCACCATTTCTGCCTACCACACCCCATTTTTCATTTTCATTCACTACAAAGTTTACGTGGTCCAGTATCTGTCTGGATCCATATGTAAAACTGACATCATTTAAAGATAAAATCATATTCCAGTTCCCTCACATCTTAAAGCGCAATTCATTATACTACATCCTTCAAAAAACGTATGGTACCGATGTTGTACCTTTGTAAAAAGCAAAGAAAAAGATGGCAGTTTTGCCATCATAGTCTTCTTAATCCGCTATATCTGCACACTCTCTGTCACATACAAGATCCTTACATCTGATTTTATGTGCTTCGTGTAAAGGATGATTCTGAAAAACCTTCACGTCTTCTTCCTGTGCAAATTCAGAGTAAAATACAAGATCACACCCTTCTGATACAAGATTTTCTTTCATTTCTACACACAGTACACCAGGTATTTCCTTTAATGTAGCTACAGAAGCCTGCAGTGTTGCAAGGGCTTCTTTTTCAGTGTGTGTCTTTTTTACTGTTTCCGAATACTTCCAGAACAAAATATGTCTTATCATTACAAGTCCTCTTTGAAAAAAGGACATCCTGAGATGTCCTTATAGCGTCATTATTCAGCTGTACCCTTTTCCAGAGCAAGTGTTCTTGTTGTAAGATCACATACTTCGCTTGGTCCATAGTACTGAATAGCACCTGGATATGTGTATGCTGTTTCTACAGCCCATGTATCTCTGTGTGCTTCGAAGTACTGGAATGGCTTGCCATCAAGTTCAACTAATGCTTTCTTGATAACAGGCTTGTCTTCACCATGTCTTCTTTCCATGTTCATCATCTTTGTGATTGGCATACCACCTGCAACCCATTCATCAGCAGGTTTGGACAGGTTGGAAATCTTGGACAGATATCCGTTGTAACCATACTGGATCAGCATGAATGCGTTGTAACCTAAAGAATAGCAGTAGTCTGCATCAAAGTTGGATGGGAATGCACATCTTCCTTCATAACCGAAGAAATGATGTAATGCATTGAACTTACCATTGTAAGTACCTGCAGCTCTTCTTTCTTCCAGCTTAGCCTTTACTAAAGCAGAGAACAGTTTTTCAGATTCAATCAGAGATACCTGTACGTTTCCGTGTGGATCTCTTTCCAGGAATAACTGCTGCTGGATTGTTTCAGGAAGAATAGCAAATACTGCCATAGATTCCTTTGTTAAGCCGCCTTCGATGAAAGCATACTTATCTTTCCATGTTGGTAACGCATTGAATTCTTCAGCCTTGGAACCTGCAAGTAATTCATTAATTTCAGAAATTAATACGGAGAATTCAGGAACGAATTCAACAACACCTTCAGGGATAATTGCAACACCGAAGTTCATGCCGTTAGCAGCACGCTTTTCAACACTGTCAGCGATGTAGTCAGCAATCTGAGATAAAGACATCTTCTTAGCTGCTACTTCTTCGGAAATCAGACAGATGTTTGGCTGTGTTTCCAGTGCACATTCCAATGCTACATGAGAAGCGGAACGACCCATAACTTTAACGAAATGCCAGTATTTCTTAGCAGAGTTAGCATCTCTTTCAATGTTGCCGATAACTTCACTGTATGTCTTTGTAGCTGTATCGAAACCGAAAGAACATTCGATATCTTCGTTCTTAAGGTCACCATCAATTGTCTTAGGGCATCCGATAACCTGAACACCTGTTTCATGTGCAGCAAAGTATTCTGCTAATACTGCAGCATTTGTATTGGAATCGTCGCCACCGATGATAACGATAGCTGTGATACCGTGTTTCTTACATACTTCAGCAGCTACAGCGAACTGTTCCTGTGTTTCCAGCTTTGTTCTGCCGGAACCGATGATATCAAATCCGCCTGTATTTCTGAACTGATTGATATATTCATCATCAAATACTAAATAGTCATCATCAAGTAATCCACTTGGACCATTCTTGAAACCATATAAAACGTTTTCTGCATTTGTTGCCTTTAATGCATCATACAGACCGCAGACAACGTTGTGTCCACCAGGTGCCTGACCACCGGACAGAATAACACCTACGACCTGTTTTTTAGCAACAGAAGTGTTTGTTCCCTTTTCAAATGTGATTTCTCTTTCTCCATATGTATTAGGGAATAAAGCCTGGATCTTTTCCTGATCTGCTACGCTTTGTGTTTTTTCTCCTTCCTTAACACAGATTTCTGCAATACCATTTCTGAGCATGCCAGGTAGCTTTGGAACATACTCAAGTCTTGCTTTTTGAAGCGGTGAAATTTTCATGTTTACATAACTCCTTTTCAACAATGAAATGGTAAATCATTTTCCCCCGGTAGTAAATAGTTTTCTATGAAAACAATTCCAAATGTACTAAAATTGAATTCAGGAGGTTATTTTATGCAGACAATTGAAATTTCTAAAGAATTATTATCCTTTATTGAAAAAAGTCCGAGTATGTTCCATTCTGTTTCCACGATTGCTTCATACCTGGATGAGGAAGGATTTATGTATGTTCCAGAAGACACAAACTGGAATCTGGAGAAAGGAAAAAACTATTACACTATCAGAAACCACTCCAGTATCATTGCTTTTAAAATTGGAAAAGAACTCAGTGATTATCATTTCCAGATCTGTTCCTCTCACAGTGATTCCCCTACATTCAAAGTCAAAAGTGTACCTGAATTAAAAGGACCAGGGGAATACCTGAAACTTGATGTTGAAGCCTATGGAGGAATGATTGATAACACCTGGATGGACAGACCATTAACCATTGCAGGAAGAGCTTTTGTAAAAGAAGGTAACAGAGTCATCAGTAAACTTCTGTATATCGACAAAGACCTGTTATTGATTCCTAATGTTGCCATCCACTTCAACAGAGACGTCAATAAAGGCGTTGCGTTAAACAGACAGGTAGACTTATGTCCTTTATTCTCCTGTGGAAAAGCAAAAGAAGGTGACTTCAGAAAGATGGTCGCAAGACACCTTGGTGTAGAAGAAGATCAGTTATTAGCAGTAGACGCGTTCCTGGTTAACCGTCAGAAACCTGTCATCTGGGGACTGGAAGATGAATTTATTTCTTCTCCAAAGTTAGATGACTTACAATGTGCCTTTGTATCTTTAAAAGCTTTATTAGCTTCTCATAACGAAAAAGATATCAGTGTTTTCTGCTGTTTCGATAATGAGGAAGTAGGTTCCAACACAAAACAGGGTGCCATGTCCACATTCTTTGTAGATACACTGAAACGTATCCACTGCTCTTTAGGCAAAACAGAAAGTGAATACTACCCTGCCATTGCCAAAAGCTTCATGGTAAGCTGTGACAATGCTCATGCAGTGCATCCAAACCATCCGGAAAAAACAGATGCAGTCAACTGTGCCTACATGAATAAAGGGGTTGTCATTAAGGAAAGCGCCAACCAGAAATATACTACAGATGCTTTCTCCAGATCTGTATTTATGGAAATCTGTCACAAAGCAAATATGCCATACCAGACATTTGCCAACAGAAGTGACTCTTTAGGAGGTTCCACTTTAGGTAACCTTTCCAATACACAGGTCAGTTTACATTGTGTAGATATCGGTTTACCTCAGCTGGCTATGCATTCCACTTTTGAAACAGGTGGTGTGGAAGATACTGCCACTACCATTGAGATTCTGAAAACTTTCTATGATACAGACATTGAAATTCATAATTTTGATTCTGTAGATTTCAATTAACTTTTCTCATTTTTAAAGCTATACATTTTGTGCATACCACATATACTTCATCGATATTGTACTTCTGTGTTTTTTCTTCCTATACTCTGATTGTCAAAGGAGAATACAACATATGAAAACAAGAAAACTAGGTCAGATTGAAGTATCTGAAATCGGCATGGGATGTATGGCTTTTTCTCATGGTTACGGAGCAATTCCAGAAAGAGAATATGCCATCGAAGCTATACGTAACGCCTATACTCATGGATGTACATTCTTCGATACTGCTGAAGTATACGGAAATGTGCTGTACTATGAACATCATAATGAAGAGATTCTGGGTGAAGCTTTACATGACGTACGAAAGAATATTGTCATTGCTACAAAACTGCATATTCATGATGATGAAATCAACGAAGATATGTATGATGTCTGCAAAAGACATCTTATGGCATCCATGAAAGCTTTACAAACAGACTATGTGGACCTCTACTATCTGCACAGAATCAACCCTCAGGTACCTGTAGAAAAGGTTGCCGTTGCCATGGGCAAACTGATTAAAGAAGGTCTTATCAGAGGGTGGGGCTTATCTCAGGTGGAAGAATCCATCATTCACCGTGCACATGAAATCACTCCTGTATCCGCTGTACAAAACCTGTACAATATGCTGGAAAGAGACTGTGAAACAAACACTTTCCCATATTGTTTAAAACACAATATTGGTGTTGTACCATTCTCACCGATTGCTTCAGGGTTTCTGTCCGGAAAAATCACCAAAGACACTGCATTTGAAAAAGTGGATGATGTCAGAATGTTTGTCCCCCAATTACAGAAAGAAAATATAGAAGCCAATCAGCCTGTCATCGATCTTTTAAACACCTATGCCACATTAAAGCATGCAACAAATGCACAGATTTCCATGGCATGGATGTTGCATAAGTATCCTAATGTTGTTCCTATTCCAGGTTCTAAAAATAAGGAAAGAATTATAGAAAACCTTGAAGCTTCTACAATAGAACTTACAGAAGAAGAATTCCAATCTCTTGAAAAAGCACTCAACAGCATCAGAATTCATGGTCATAGAGGCAATGTACAGTTCCAGGGACAATCTATGAAAGACTGGGGAAAAGAAAGTAAATAAAACGCATTTCCATCAAAATAGACCTTTAAGAAGATTTGTTCTTCATAAGGTCTTTTTCTTATGCCTCACTACACATGACAGACAGGTGTATCTATTTACAAAAATACTATTCAGGCAGAAAACTTAACACAAATGATTCAACATAAAAAAGCCATAGAACACCATAAACTATGGTTTCTATAAGCCATCAGAAGAGTACGCCGACCTCATAGGTCGGTGGTGAATTCAGCGTCACTGTTCTTTGATGTACTCTTGTACGATTTCTACTATGTTTGTACCTACAGAGCCTGCAAAATAGCTGTTTGTCCAGAACACAGGTTTCTGATAGTATTCGCCGACCTCTGTTGGATAATCACGTCTTGCAAGTCTTGCGGTTCTTGACTTCATCTTGTTGATCAGCTCCGTCAATTTTATATCTGGTGCATAATCAAACAGAATATGTATATGGTCTGGTTCACCATTCATTTCACGGATGATGATATTTTCATTTTCCATGGTTTCACGGATTAAAGAATATACATACTCTTTAACTACTCCCTGCAATACTGGCTTACGATATTTTGTAACCAATACGAGATGTGCTGACAGTAAGAAACAACAGTGGTTGTTGGTGTAATATGGCTTGTCTGTAACTTTCTTAAACATACTATTATCTCCTTACGACTGATACTGTTATATGCTCTATACTATAAGTGTATTCCATAGAAAGGAGGTGAATTACGACCTATGTATAGAACAGACAGAATTTATGTAAGTACTCAACATGAAATGTTTCCATATTTTGATGAACTTGCTCATAAAGCAAAGAATCTTTATAACGCTTCACTATTCAGAATACGTAACACTTTTACGGCACACGATAAGACGAATGTGACATCTAACGAGAAAGAAGTTCTTGAAGAATTAGCACTTCTTAAGGGTCAGAAAACTTACCGTGTTCTTGGATATGGAGTATTGCAGAGACTGATGAGAGTTACTCAGAATCCAGACTTCTTTGCGGGTTTGCCTATGCAATCTGCTCAGGCAACTGTGAAACATGCTTGTTCTGATTTCCAAAACTGGCTATCTGCATTGAAGAAATATAAGCAGAATCCTGCTTTGTTTACTGGAAAACCACGCATGCCAGGCTATTGTAAGGGAGATATTACTGCTCTTACTTTAACTAATCAGGATGCCGTCATTTATGGTGATGAGCTGAAACTGCCTAAGACTAAACAAAGACTCAGGATACGTAAGAGACATAACGCAAGACTACAGGAAGTAAAAGTTTGTCCTGTGTCAGGTGGTTATGATATTTTGCTTGTGTATCAGGTGAAAGAACCATCAGTAGAAACCGGAACACATTCTGCAGCAGTTGACTTTGGTGTAGGTAATACTATGGCAGTTGTGGCAGATACCGGAGCCAGTATCCTCTTCAAAGGTGAATACATCAAAAGTATCAACCAGTACTTCAACAAAGAGAAAGCCTGGAGAGTCAGCGTAATGAGCAAAGGTAATACTACTACAACGCGTGTATGGTCAAAAAAGCTGGATCAGCTGTCAGCGTATAGAACAAACTATATCAGAGACTGTTTCCATAAAATGAGCAGACTACTGATGAAATGGTGCAAATCTCATGAAGTTGGATATCTTGTGCTTGGCTCCAATAAGTTCTGGAAGCAGGAAGTCGATATTGATAAACGCAACAATCAGAACTTTGTAAGTATTCCTTTTGAAATGCTGAAATCCATGATTGAACTGAAATCTAATGAATATGGAATTACTGTTATCAGACAGGAAGAGTCTTACACAAGCAAAGCGAGTTTCCTTAATCTGGACTTTATTCCTGTATATAACGAAGAAGAGCCAGACAAAAAGTATCACTTCTCTGGAAGAAGAATACATCGTGGATTGTACAAATCAGCAGATGGCACTTTGATAAATGCAGATATTAACGGAGCTGCCAACATCCTTAGAAAAGCTGGATATGACGTAAGCAATATAAAAATTGCAAGACTGTTAAATCCTGCAATTGTTGAATTTGCCAGTTTAAATTGTAAGTAACCGTGTAGAAACGGTAGAGGTCGTGTGAACCGACCATTGTGAAACCGTAGTGATAGTCTTGCAAAAGATGCGTAACTACCAAGCCACATAAATTAAAATCCTTTGGACAGTAGCTTATACTGAATATAGAGTACAAGAGTACATCAAAAGGATACCACATCTGAACTACGTATCAGGTGGGGTAGTTCATAGCTTTGTGGGGGACTACATTCCAAATGGATGATACTCTACCGGAAGATCTTTATGATGATATGGAAGATCTTTGTAGGTAATTAATTCTACATGATTCTCTTGAATCCAGTTTTTGACTTCTTCACTTGTCAAAGCTTCCAGATCCTTCACTCTGCAAAGATTAAAGCTGCTCAGATCAAATAACACTTTATCTGCCCATCCACAATGCGTAATCAGATACCCGTAATCATATTGTAATAAGCCATCTGTATCCTTCACAATGTAACTGGTAAGGTCTTCTTTTAACTGTCCTTCCGGAGAAGCACCAAACTGATACCAGCCCATACCTGCACATTTCATACCTGGGATGGTCTGTGTCTGGGTGGAATACAGACAATCATATTTTTTTGCAAGATCCATACTTGCTTTAAAAGTAGTTGCAGTACCATAGGCATGCCCATGGATGTAATCAGGTTTTTTACCAACTAATTCTATAAACTTTTCAATCTGTGCTTCAAACTCAGCATATACTTCTTCATATACAACATGATCATGATTTTCAGCATCCTGATCCAGAGCTCTGTTTTCTCTGCTTGTATAGAAAGATCCATCTTCATGACAAAGAGAAGGTACTTTGTCATAACCAAGCAAGGAAGATCCTGTAGAAGCATTCAGATCAATACCTAAAGCAATTTTATCCAGATATGGTCGAATCCACTCTATGCATTCTTCAGCCCATGGCATGTTGGTAAATACACCTGTATTTCTTACAATACCATGTTCAATACCATACAGAATACCTCTTGCTACAGCAGGTGTGATTCCATAGTCATCCGACTGTACCAATAACTTCATTATGCCTCTGCCTCTTTTTCTTTTAATGTTTCTGCTTCCTGTTTCTGTAGCTGCTTATCATATGCTTTGGCAAATGGAAGATAAATCAGCACATCCACTACCATGAATACGCAACCCCAGATAACACCTGAGATACCAAAGGAAACCATGTTTGTGACAAAGAATGGTACAAAGCCTCCTGCACTTGCACCTGTAGCTGCGCCAAGCAATCCAAGATTCTGTAATAAGCATGTACCCCATACTGTAAATGTAGGTACAAGGATTACCCATGGTACAAAGAAGATTGGATTTAAAATCATTGGAAGACCAAAATACATCGGTTCATCTACACCAAATAAGGAAGGAAGTGCGCCAATCTTTGTAATGGTCTTATTGGCCGAAGACTTTGCTGTTAAAAGCATCGCAATAACTAATGGTAAAGAACCAGAGCCAAAAGAAACAACTGTTCCGGTCATCAGATGAGGCAATGCCTGTCCTGCCTGATAGGCAGCCAGGTTTTCCATTTGTAACTGTGTGAATAACAGCATGATAATAGGACCACATGTCATACCACCATGGATACCAAAGAACCACATAGCATATAACACAATATAAAGAATCCATAAACCAAAGTAGTTGGCACCAAGTCCCTGTAGCGGAGCAGACACCAGTGTATAGATGGCAGCCTGCATATTACCGATTGGTGTTAAAGCGAAAAGCATTCTGATAACAGCAAAGATGACTGTAGCAAACACACCAGGAATAATCGCAGAAAACTGTTTTGCAATCATCGGAGGAACGGAATCAGGCATCTTGATTTCAATGTGTTTTTGTTTACAGAATTTGAATACAAAACCTGTAATAAACGCAACAATCAATGCTGTAAACATACCGGAAGCACCTAAATAACTTGTAGGAATGCTTGCGGCTTCATACGCACTTGGAGCTTCTGTGTAAGGTGTCACCACCAGGAAACACATCAAAGCTGTAAGACCAATACTGATACCTGATCCCTGCACATCAAATTTCTGAGCAAAGACGTAACCAACTAAGAATACAACATATAACGCTAATAAACCAACGGAGAACTGATAAATTGCACCAAGTACTCCATATAAACCGGAAGACTGCAGGAATGCCTGGTATCCACCGATACTGATTCCTTTAAATAAGGAAGCGAATGAACCAATCATTGTAATTGGCAGCATCATCATAAATGCCTGTTGAATTGTCTGTAACACTCTGTTATTTGCCATCTTACTGGAGAAATTAACCAGAGCGTCTGTAAATTTCTGCATATTTTTTTACCTCTTTTAAATGTATGGATTGTAAGCGCTTAACCACAAACACATTGTATCTGTATTTGAATCGCAATTCAATATGTTTTTACTACTTTTTGATTTTTCATTCATATTTTGAATCATCATTCACTTTAAAACTGTGTTTTTATCCATTTATCCTTTATACTTAGTTACAGGAGATACCTTATGAACTTATTTGAACACATGGATGCCATGGCATCCTCCTTTACCAAAACTGATCATTATATCTATACCCAATGTAAAAAATTCACCACTGATTTTGCCGAAAGTTCTATCACCGCAATCACTCAGCACAACAACATATCCCAGCCTGCTTTGACAAGATTTGCCAAAAAACTTGGATTCAGCGGTTTCAATGAATTTCAGTTTGCACTGGCCATGCAGGTAGCAGAAGGCACCCTGGAAGGAAAAGAAAAAACTCCTGCCCAATCTTATGCAGAAGCTTTGACAGATACAGAAAAAATCTTGACTGATAAAGTACTGGCACCAGTCCTGGATGTATTGCAGGATCATAAAGATGTATACACTTCCGGTGCACATATCGCCTCCCTGCCTGCAAGATATCTGGATTATTCTTTAAAAATCCTTGGGAATTATCATTCAGAGTTTTTAACCACCGATGCCTTTCCTTCTGTCTTTCCTAAAAAATCCGTTATCTTTCTGTTTTCAGTTGAAACCGGCACACCTTATCAGACCAGGTATGAAGGCAGAGATAAAAATGAACAGAACCCTTATATCATATTGATTACTTTAAACCCCAAACATCCATTAAAAAAGAAAGCTAATTATACCATAGTGCTTCCAAGGCAAAGAATCATCGATGTAAACAGAAACGTTTTACCTGAAACTTTGGCGTTTTTGATGTTTGTGGATGTACTGACAAGAAAAATACAGACACAGAAATAAACAGAGCAGTATCTGTCATTTTACAGATACTACTCTATTTTTTTATTCACCATAAACAAACGAAATACCTGCTGTGAGGTAAGTGTAAGCTGATGCAGTGCTATTTCCCGGGACATAGCTTCCTGTAAAGACATGGCAGACTGTAAAATCGGAAAGTATGCATCTATACCATATCTGTTGCATTCCACAGCTTCCTCTGTGGCACAACCACATAAAGCCACTACAGGAATATGATATTTCTTTGCCAGTCTGGCTATTCCTGCAGGTGTTTTTCCCATGCAGGTCTGCGCATCCATTCTGCCTTCTCCTGTAATCACAAGATCAGCATTTTTCAGTTTTTCTTCAAGATGAATCTGTCTGGATACAACCTCAATACCTTTTTCCAAAGAGGCATGACAATAGGTATGTAAAGCAAACCCAGCTCCTCCTGCAGCCCCACTGCCAGAATAGGTATCATCACTTTGAGAAAAATACTTTTTTGTAACACGTGCAAAATGTTCAAGAGAGTTATCCAGTTCTTTGACCATCTGTTCATCTGCACCTTTTTGTGGTCCGTAGATATAACTGGCACCATGTATACCACATAAAGGATTATCCACATCGCAGATAACTGTAAACGTACACTCTTTCAATTCTTTACATACTTCTGAAGTATCCAGTGATTTTATATTTTTCAGATATATACCACCCTGAGGTATTTCTTTTGCATCAGTATCCAGGAATCGATACCCCAGCGCCTGTAACATACCTGCCCCTGCATCGTTGGTACAGGATCCTCCAATACCAATAATACAGTGTCTGTAGCCTTTCTTAAGTGCATCCTTCATCATTTCTCCAAGACCATACGTTGTAGTATGGTAAGGGTCCAGCTGTGCATCTTTTAATAATGTAATACCACATGCCTGTGACAGTTCCATAATTGCCGTTCTGGATGCGGGAATACCTGCATATTTCACCTGCAATTTTTCCATGAAAGGACCATGTACCGTAACATTTTCCCATTGTACCTTTTCTTTATACGTCAAAGCTTCTAAAGTACCTTCTCCTCCATCAGCCACAGGAATCACTTCAGTATGCACTTCAGAATTTACAGTATTTATTCCCTTTTCTATGGCTTTTCCTGCCTTCAAAGAAGAAACGCTTCCTTTGAAAGAATCTATGGCAATTACTACTTTCATACACTCTCCTCAATTATTCCCATTATAAAATACAGCTTACAGTCAGCACAATATCTCTTCACGAATACAATCTTGTAAAAAATCTCGACAGAAAATCCGGCCATATGATACATAGCCGGATTGCATATATTGCATGGTTACAGTTTCATTCTACCGGAGTAAACGGTTGAATAATGATAGACCCGTCAAGACCGCTTAAAGAGAAAGTATAAAACTTCTTTTCCCCATCAGAATCCACAAAGGAAATACCAAGGTTTGGAACAGTGCCTTCCAGTAAAGCATATACCATCAGAGGTTTCTGCATGGAAACACTGTCTGTGGAATACAGAGTATCTGTCTTCATGGAAAGATTACCGTCTTCATCCACATCCACAAATTCCAGGGATAACAGTTCCACATCTTTCAGTTCATGAAAAGAAGAAATCACCATCATTTCTCCATCTTCGTTAACTACATAGTTGGAGAATTCCTTATACTTCTTTAAAATTGAAGCATTTTGCCACTCAGCAAACACATCATAGCCATACATGCTGAATGGTATATAACTGAAGTCACCACTCTCCTGAATCAGATCCATTGGTCTTTGCATATATTCTTCAAAAGAATAGTCTGATAGAGTACTGCTGGAAATATCCATTTCACCTGTTGTATTGGTATAGAAATGTTCTCTGTCTTCCGTAAACACAAATTCTTCCCACTTCTTTTTTTGCCCATCTAATGTAAAGACACCAAAGCAGGTTTTTCCATCCGGATCTGTAGTCATATACAGGAAACGATTGTTATTGAGTCTGTCATAGCTTTCAGGACCTTGTGCTTCAAACAGCAATTTTGGTTCTTCATTCTGAATGGTGTAGACTGCGAACACTTCAGATAAGAGCCAGGAACTGTCATCTAACTGGATTCTTGGACCAATCATCAGCTCAGGAACATCATCTCCACTTACGTCTTCAATCCAGTATCCTACGTAGGAAGGCTTATCGTAAATATCCGTAAAATCCAGAACTTCTTTAGTTTTATCAAATCCTTCCTCTGTCGCAATCTTTGCCCCATGTAAAACAGCACTGTAAGTATCCAGTAAATCGTCATACATACTGACATAGTCTACAGTTTCTGGTACTGGTGTAACCTCTGAAGAATCTGTTGGTTTTTCCGTAGGCTGTGTAGATGGAACACTGTCTGATTTCTGTTTACATCCCACCATCATACATACACTCAATGCACATACTCCTTTTAGTATTTTTTTCATTTTTTTACCTCCATAGCCATTGGTACAGGCTTTACATCATTTCTACTTTGTTTTAACTGAGATATGCTTATTTTTCCTTCATCCTGTTCTTTTACATACTCCTCTAATACAATCAGTCCTCTTCCATCATATTCCATGATGGTTTTAGACAATATCGGAATGCCATCTTCCTCATGATAGAGGATATCTTCCACACCATACTGGATGTGTATTTCTCTTGCATCATCCAGTATCTTATAGGAGTACCTTTGAGAACCATCCAGGACATAAAAGGGATTGAATCTGATCTTGCCGGTGCCTTCTGTACACACCCAAATACCACAAAGATCTTTCTTCTTCATAGTACCCTCCTATTATTTAAAAACCTCATACTCTACCCTAAGTATAACGTAAACCCATAATATTGGAAGATTCTTTTTCCTGCAGTTTTCTCATCAAGTTCAACCAATCTTCACTTTTCTTTTCTATCCTATATGCATGAGGTAAAGCCTATGAACAAAAAAAGACTATGTGCAGTACTATGCAGTTCTATATTAAGTATACAAAGTATTTCCGTATTTGCTGAAGATACGCCACCAGGCAATCCACCTTCAGGCAAAGGAGGTCCAGATACCCAGTCTTATGACTATACCGGTTCCTATACAGGTGTACTCAGCGCCGATGGAAGTGAA
Organism: uncultured Bulleidia sp.; assembly: GCA_934754415.1. Taxonomy (GTDB): domain Bacteria; phylum Bacillota_I; class Bacilli_A; order Erysipelotrichales; family Erysipelotrichaceae; genus Bulleidia. The sequence continues at coordinate 11,956 of CAKVIS010000020.1, read as the reverse complement.
CAGAACAGGACAAATGAAACAGTTTCTGCAGTAGAGAAAGATCAGAATGCTTTACTTGCACGTAATGGAGGTACTTTAACCATCACGGATGGAACCATCGAGAAAACAGGTGAGGATACAGACGGAGATACCTGTAACTTCTATGGCGTCAATTCCATTGCCTTATCTTCAGGTTCCAATTCCCTGTTAAAAATTCAGGGTTCTTCTTTAACAAGTGACAGCAAAGGCAGTAATGCCGTATTTGCTACAGACGGTGCCACTGCCTATGTCTATGATTCCACCATCAGCACTTCGAAAAATAACAGCAGAGGTTTAGACGCAACCTATGCCGGAACCATTGTTGCGGACAATCTCAATATCACTACTCAGGGTGACCACAGTGCAGCCATAGCTACAGACAGAGGTGGAGGAAATGTCTCCACCACAAACAGTCTGCTGTCCACTTCAGGCAGTGGCTCACCATTACTCTATTCCACAGGCGACATTGAAGCAGATGCTGTACAGGGAACTGCCAGTGGTTCCCAGATTGCCGGTTTGGAAGGCTACAACAAAATACTGATTTATAACAGTAACCTGGCCTCCACTAACAATGCCATCAGTGGATCAGACCCTGTGAAAAACGGTGTGATTATTTACCAGTCCACTTCAGGTGATGCTGACACAAGCACAAATGAAAAAGCACTGTTTGAAGTGGCAGATTCCACCTTATCCACCTGTATTGACAGCGGAGCCATGTTCTATGTCACAAACACCAATGCCAACATTCTTATCAGCAACTCCCTGTTAAGCTTTGATGCCGACAATGTTAATTTACTGCAGGCTACAGGCAACTCCAGTAATACCTGGGGAAAGGAAGGAAGTAACGGTGGCACTGTTACATTAACAGCTATCAAGCAAAACCTTTCAGGTAATATACTTGTGGACAGTATCTCCAGTGCAGACATCTATCTGTTATCCTCTTCCTCCTATACAGGCAATACCGCTTCTTCAGACAGTAATGCAAACATTTCCATGAATATCTCTTCTGATTCTGTATGGTATGTGACTGACAGCTGCGCACTTACTAATCTCAATGTAGAAGACGGCGGAAAACTATTAGATATCAATGGCAATACAGTCACTGTAGTACAGGATGGTAAAACCATTACAGAAGGTGATTCCACTATCACTGTCACAGTCACAGGACAATACAGCACCACCGTGACTACAGATTCTGACAATGTTTTAAGTACAGACTATATTGACCGTTCTGCTTTTGACTCCACTTATGGCACTTCCACTGCTTTCTCTACCAATCAGTTACAGAAAACAGAAACCACATCCGCACCTGCAAGTACGTTTACAAGTGATGAGATTTCCGCGCAATTCTCTCATGCAAACACCTTGTTGTATTCATGTGTGGCAGGTGTATGTATCCTTGCAGGTATTCTTTTCTATAATATAAAAAAAATTAAAAAACACTGAGAAACTCAATCTGCAAACGGATTGAGTTTCTCTGTACTTTCTTCCCATTTTCAGTAGGGAAATAGTCTGTCTCTTCTGTATTTTTGTGCCAGAAAGACTATAATCATCCTTTTTTCTTAATTCACCCACATCTATTTTCGACATTCCGTTCCAGAATACACATTTCATTCCTGCACTGCTTTTCTTTCTGTTATAGTAATTCTGCGTGAAAACGGGAGGATTTGTATGCATATTGTTCTTGCAGGCATGGCAGGAGTACTGGGATGTCTTATCGGAGGTACACCTTCTTTCATGATGACCGGACTTGCCGGCATCATCAGTATAGTAATGAAAACAACGGGGTATGACACTGCATGGTTTGATGCCAATATTGTCAATCTGATGTTTCTGCCGGCAGTCATGTTTAACGGAGCAGTAGTAGCCACTGCCTATGCTTCAAAAAAACATGCTATACAAGGCTATGAAACATGGAGGTCTCTGGCATTTACTAATGATCCTGTGGTATTAATCATGGCTTCTATTGGAGGTATAGCAGGATATTGCTTATTCCGACTTGCAACAATCTTACAGTTTCCATGTGATTGCGGTGCTTTTTCAGTTTTAACGATTGCCATTATCACAAGACTTCTGACACCCGGCAAGAAATATAAAAAAGAAGGCTATGAAATACTTCATCATTTACCAAATGCTCTATGGCTGTTTCACATTCTGTTTGCCGGTTGTATTGCCTTTGTCTTTGCGTGGTTTGGAGAAGTCACCGGAAATTACACTATAGGATTTTCCATCTCTGCCTTATCTTTAATTCTCTTATCTATAGATGCCAATTTCCCTGCCACCCATCATATTACTCTTGTAGCAGGATACAGCATGATGGTGACGCATTCCCTGGCAATATCTGTTCTGCTGGGCATACTTTCAGAATTACTATGTTACAGTTTCGGCATTGTATACAATGATAAATGCTCTTCACATTTAGATCCTCCTACTGTGCCTATTCTTCTTTTCTCACTTATTTTATTTACAATTCAAATATACATGTAAAAAGGATATACTAATCCACTTTCTTGAGGTGATGTATGCATTTTATACACACCTCTTTTCTTTTTCATATTATGATTATCCAAAGGAGAGCGTGAACTCCAGTATTACACAGACATAATAAAAAGGTAGAATCTTAATCCGCCAAAGATAACCTTCTACCTTGTTCACCAGAACAATTTCATGATAATCATTCATTCTTCACTTGTCAACAGACATCTGATAGCGGATACTACCTTTTTAGACCAAAGATAAAAATACTACTCTCGTTCTTTTGCGAGATATCATCGCATAGAAATACGATTGTACTTTCTATAACACAGCCGGATTTAAACCCTGCTGTGTTATCATTTTATTTTTGGTCTGGCTGATAGCATTTCGGTAAATCCTTCTCATACTCCTCCAGAATATTTTCCTGATATCCTGCATGCCCTTCTTCACAGAGATACTGAGAAGTTTCTTTAAGAACAGGATTTTCTATAGCATTCAAAGAGGAAAGTCTGCTGCCAGAGATTCCCTCTGAAGATTTACTCTGCATATAATCTGTATATGTCATATGCCATGGGATAACATTATCCGGATATTTTTGCCATAACCTGTCACAAATACCCATTCCTTCCGGATCCAGATCTCCACTGTAATATAAAGTTGTGTGACTATGCACAAGTTTCTCCACAATATAGGAAGCAGTAGTGGAAAGCTGCCCAGAAGTACATATCAAAGCAACATCAGTATCTTTTACTGAATTCTGAAGATAAGAAAATACCATTTCATTTTCTACAATATATACACAATGACTGTCTGTATATAACTTACAATCTTCTGTTAAATGCAGCGAAGACAGTATGAAAGGTTGTTTACATTGATAGCATCCCTCTGCTCCCGGATGTAATCCTGCAGATGTTTGAACATGAACATTATATACTGCAACACTTCCCGCAAGTTCATCTTTATTCAGATTAAATTCTGCAAGAATGTCATACCATCTTACTGCATCCTTAGGATATTCCACTCCTTTAACATAAGACAATATGTACAGTAATAATGAAGAAGCTGTATTTCCTCTATCCAGATAGTGAGGATTTCCGCTTATATTTGCAGCAAATACTGCTATCGGTAATGCCTTGTTTAATCCTGCAATCAACAAAGAAGCACCATGAATCACTGTCGAAAACACTTCTATTGCTGTACCTTCATTTTCTTTTTTCAGATTCAGCATAAGTTTATGTGCGCCATCTTTCTTTTCCTTAGATTGCTGAAACCAGACTGACAATATCTCTTTTTGTACATCCTCTTTCACTATTTTCTCTAAAGAAGAGAAATAGGCGTTTAAAGATAGCTGATTATTTTCTCTGCTTTCTTTAAATGTATATACAGGTTCTCTAAAGTATAAGTTTAGAACTTCTTTCAAATCCAGATCCTGGAACGTCGAATGTTCTAAAGCATTTACAAATGCCTTTACCTGTATTGTGACAACTTCAGTTTGATACTTTTCTCCCAGAATGCCTTCCAAAGCATTTCTTTCAGACACAGAAGTATTTTTCAATTTGATTCTACCTTTAAAACACCCATATATCTGCCACTTCTTTTTTAATTCCTGCATAAATCTGTCAAGATCTTTACTCAGCAGATAGTCTGCACATTTCTGATTATCGTTCATGAACTATACGCTCTTTCCCATTCCATATATAGTTAATAACAGTCACATAATTTGCATTCAATGGTCTTAATAATTCAGAAATCTTTAATCTCTTTACAGTTGCATAGCATCCCCATAATGCCTGAGAATTCATGATATAGTCAAAATCTAGTTGTTCAACCATTTCAAACATGCTGGCAATATTCTTTTCATCCACACCCGCAAAAGCTTCATCTAAAGCTATGATACGTGGATGGTCTTCCAACCTGGCTTTTTTATATTGAGCATTCACCGCCGCAAATAACGGTACATACATAGCCATGGCTTTTTCACCGCCACTGAATCTGTTAAAGGCTGCATTTGTAAGATCTTTTCTGCCTTCATTATTTCTGACATAAGACATTTTAAATTCATACCATTTACGATAATCTAATGCATTTCTGACAAGAGTCATATAATCCGGCACTTCATCGCTCATTTCCTGTCTCTGTTTTTCTTTCTGAATAATACTTCTGAAATGTCTGGCCACTCTTTCTTCATCTTCACTGGAAACCATAGCCGTATCTTTTGTAAGTATTTTTTCCAGCTCTCTGACATCCATTTCTTCAATACTATCTGGATTTTTAGGTTTCCACTCCAACGTAAAGTGCATTCCCATAGAAGTGTTCATTTTCTTCATTAAGGAAGACATTTCCCTGACCCAGTTTCTGCTTTCATCAATTCTTTCTGTCAGTTTCTTAGAAATGGTCTGAGAAAGAATATCTTCAAACAATTCTCTGTCTTTTTGCTGTATCAATTCTTTCTGTTCTTCTATGATAGAAGACAGTTGTTGCTGTAATTCTTTTAATTGTACAGTTTTTCCAAGCCAGCTTGCAGTAATAAGAGAACGCGTTCTTTCTTCCTGACTTCCTTCAAAACAGCTGACTATTTTAGGACTATACTCGGATAAATCTGAAGTATTCTTTTGAAAAACTTCATATAATTTTGTAGTCATTTCATTAAATGCTTTTTTCAGATACACAGGTTCTTCTAAAGCAATGGCCTTACTGGCAAGTATTTCCAAAGAAGTATTTGCAGAATCCAGCAAGAACCCTAAGCTCACTTCTTCTTCAAAGAACTCCTTAAACTTGGCAAAAGCAGTTTCATGTTCTTCTTTATCCGCTTCCAGTTTTCTCAGGATGTCATCTGCAGTTTCTAAATCATGGTGAAGAATCAAAAGTGTTTCTGTGGTCTTTTTAGTCTCCTGAGCATTCTCTTCTTCTTTTTTATGTGCCTCTGCAAGTTTTCTTGCAAGTTCTTTTGTTTCAGGACTATCCATGGTTTCCTGAATTTGTTGAATGGAGATTTCCAAAGTTTCCTGTTTCTTTACAAACTTGTCTTTTTCCAGAGAAAGCGTGTCTATTTCTTCAAAGCAACGATCTTTTGCATCCTGTTTAGACACTATCTCATAGTTTTGATTTTCTACAATTACTAATTTTTCAGAAATGTCATAGAAGATACTCTTATAGTCCTCGATGCCTTTTAATATATCTTCATAAGCTACTGTACTTCTTGTATATGGAAGAGTATTGCATATAGAAAGCATTGCCCTTTCATAAGACTTAAAGACATCATAGGCCTTATTTGTTTCAGCTTCACATTGCTGTCTTAGCTGTAATAGTGTATCCAGTTGTGCGTTGCAACGCAACAAACTACTGATGATTTCATTAATAAGAGAAGTATCTGGAATTCTTGAAAATTCTTTTTTCATAGTATCCAGTATTTCATGTATATGTTGTTGCATTGACCGGTTTTCTTCTATGCTTTGTTTCAGAACATCCATCTGATGATTAATTTCTAAAAGAAGTGCCTCTTTATAACGTTTTCTTGCAGTAGCACCAATATATTCAGAATGTTCTTTTGTCACATACCCTTCTATCATTCCATGACGATAATATCCAGAATGATCAAGAACAAGAGTGCCATGGTCACTGGTGATATTGGATAAGATTTGCTGTACTTCTTTCTGAATATCTTCTGGTATAGAAGTATCTACACATAGATCATGAAAATCACTTATTCCATTTTCCTGAGAGATAATCAAAGAATCTAACAGAGATGGAAATTCTTTTTGAATACGCTGATACCCTTCTTTGGAAACTACCAGAGCATCAAGAATGCCTGATTTATATAACTGCTGTTCTAAAATGGCTTGTTGAGATTCGTCTAAATCTTGTGCAAAATCCACTGTCTGATAGAACGGCATGGCAGTAATTCCAGCAAGTTTCAATTGTTCTCTGGCTTCTTGAGCATACGTATCCCTTACCGGCTCAATTTCCTTTTGATTTTCCAGATCAGCATATTCTTTACTCTTCGCCTTCAATTCTGTAACCAATTGTTTACAGGCAGCCTGAATCTGTGCCAGTTTTTCTCTTTTCTCCTGCACCTTTTCATCAAAGTCTTTCTTTAAAACATCTCTGAGCTTTACAGAATCACTGACTTCATCATATTGTTGAATGATTTCTGCAGCTTGTTGTAATACTGTTTCCTCCGCTTTCCAGCAGTCAAAGCCTTTTAACAACTCCAGAGTGTTTAACAAAGCATCTTGTTGATGTTCTTTTTCTTCCGTTAACTGTTCATACTGATTTTGTATTTCCTGATATTCTGTAATACTCTTATTCTCTTTTTCTTTAGCAATTTCATAATTTCTTTGAGACTGTTCTGTCTTACTTAATGCTTCTTTTCCCTGCTTTAATCTTGTTTCTAAAGAAGAAAGATTTGCCAGAATATTTTCTTTTTGAAAAGGTTTGTTTAAAGCAACACGTTCTTTAATTTCTGCATGTACTTCACATTGGATGTCTTCTTGTAAAAGATCCATATCTTCCATCTTTTTCTGTATAACATCACAAACACTTTCTATAGAATCTTGTAATTGCTTTGTACGAACTTCCAGGTCATGAATCTGATCTTGTTTATCTTGAATTTGTCGTATCTTCTTGTCCTTTAAGCTAATAGTTTCTTCCAGCTCTTTCTTTTCATTCTGCAAACGTCTGTCTAAATTCTCCAATTCCGGATTTGCCAGCTGTTCTAAAGTTTTACGGATGAATTCTGCTTCAACATTGCATTGTTCCAGCCTGGACTCACAAGTCTTTACTTCCAGTTTCCATTGTTCTACCTTTCGTACTTCTTCCTCATATTGTTTTTCAGATGCCAGTTTTTTCTGTTCAGCATCTAAAAACCTGTGTGCTTTCTTAGACAGAACATATCTGTTGTAGTGATCATATTCTTTTTCAACAATCAGAGCATTATCATACGCTCTTTTATATTTTTCTAATCCCTCCTGGATTGAATCCATCTTTTCCATAGCTTCAACCATGGCTCGTAAATCTTCATCACTGAGAACCTGTAAAGATTCATTTAAAATTTCATATACTTTTGTAGGTTTAAATTCTTTAGATAATTTAGGAGCTCTGACTTTAATTAACAGCTTAATGTATTGCTCATACTGCTCTATTCTTCCAAAATCAAACAGGTATTGGTTCACCATTTCTTTATATTCCAGCTGAGAAGTAGTAAATGGAACCTTTTCTCCCAGTTCTCTTTTCATTTCCAATCTGGAAAATGGTAAAAGTACATCTCCAGATTTTCTGAACAATTGTACGTCTTTTCCAATTCTTCTATTATCGTTCAGTACAAACCCCCAGAAAGACATAGGTCTGCCTTTATGAGCTGTTTGTCCAATACAAATAGTTCTGTATTCCTTACTTTCAGGCTTTTTAAATTCCAGATACAGATACCCTGTAGATTCTTCTTTATCTCCATCACCCAGGAAATAATATTCCATTCTTCTATCCCCAGAACCAAATGGATCTAATCTGGAAGGAGTTCTGTCTCCATCAAGAATAAATGGAATAAAGCTTTGTGTTGTAATAGACTTCCCCGAACCATTTTGTCCTCTTAATAATAATTTTCCATCTTCAAATTCAAAAGATTCATTATCATATAACCAGAAGTTCACAAATCCTATGCGGTGCATTTTCCATCTGTCAATCATGTATTTTCTCCTTTAATTCTTCCCCATATTGTCCACCAACCACGCAACTAGAAGGATATACCACTATAGAATCTCCTTCTTCAGATATCATCATCCATTGTTGCATATACGCTTTTACTTGCTGTAAGTATTTTTCTTTACTCATCTCTCTATATTCTTTTGACCATACAGACTGATATTTGCGTCTGCAATCCAGTAACAGATCTTCAAACTTCATTTTAGACATAACAATGGTATCTTGTTCCTGAACAGACAGCTTTCTTTTATCCTGTGCCATAGAATATATCCGATAGCACACAAGTAAAACTATTTCACTTATCATAGTGTTTTTAGGATGATAGTCACCTAGCGGGAGCTGATCTACATAGACAAGTGCTGCATTATTCTTATTTAACACAAAAGTACCACCCATATTTTCTGTCAGATGTATCCCCACATATTTCTTCTTATTTTTAAGGTAAGAAGCATCAGCACCATTTCTATCAGCAAAATACAAAGAAGGTGTTAGCACCAGCTGCCTGAAAATTCTGTTTGTCCGTAAATTACCTCTGTCTTCTTCCAATTCATCCAGTTGTTTCTTTTCAAGATCTTTCCAGCTTTCCATTTTAGATATATCCACAGAAAAGTGTGTGGCAAAATATCTGGATAACCCTGTGTTTTCATACAATACTTCACTGGACATTTCACTGGAATACAGGTTACTATTGCCTTCATACGCTTTCAACATTCCCAGTTTTTCCACATATTGCAATACTCTTACTAAAGACTTTCTTTGAGAAAATGAAGTCCAATCCACCTCCATGTACTTATTGACAACCACTTCTACATATTGAATAAGTTCTGATAAAAGAAATTGCGTATTATCTTCTTTATCTTCCAAAAACATCAATACTGCACACAGAAAACAATAATCTCTGATTTCTGTAAATTCCTGTATCCCCATAAATGCACAGGCATGAGAAGGAAGTTTTTCAAGCTTAATCACACGCTCTGTATGAATAAGTTTCCATCCTAACATCTCTGTCAGAAATTTCTTTACCTCTTTATCATTCACTTCACGTTTCACATCATAATAGACCTGTTTATCTTTCTCACGAATAATCCAGTAATTCTCTAACAATGATTTCATCGCTTTCATACATCAAACTCCAAAATATATTTAGGCATTGTAATATCTCCATCTTCACAATGCAGTACACATGTGCCTTCTTCTTTTATCAGACGATATTTCTTACCAAACTCTGTATTCCCTACTTTTGAAGCAGACATATTGGCAATAGAAATCCACGTTAAAATCGAAATACGTAATGTCACAGGAATAGTATCCTGTATATCACTGACTCTTAACTGGTTATTCACAACATATTTCTGAATCCAATGTTCTTTTTCTGCTGCTTCTTTTTCAAATTCCAGCTTAGCCATCATCTTATCCATAGAACGATCCATAACGCCTTGCCTGCTGCGCTTTTCTTTATAGGTTCTGGAATGAGATTCCAGATGGACTGGCTCTATGTCTCTGTCAAACGCACTCAATTTACTATCTTCACATTCTATTGGCACAAAAGATTTAAAATGCTGTATATGTTGTGCACCAAATACATGGGCAGATAAACAGTGGGCATCTTCTAAAGAATCACAACGCATAAACAGTTGAAGATAATTTTCATAATCTGTCTTTCTGCTTACACCATATCCAGACATCTGTACAATCATATTCGCATTATCAATCACTGAACGAATGATTTCATTCGTAATATTGAGGATCTTATCACATTCTGGTCTTTGACCTTCAATCGACATAAACCATCTTTTTACAGAAAGCCATGTATTACAGATTTTCGTTTTTCTTTGTTCTAAATTTTGTTCCGTTTTATGAATCCTTGGAATTTCAGATTCTGCCTGAACAATCTTATCTGCAAGTACCTGTTCAAAGATACTATCTGTTTTTTCAAGCCAGACTTTAATCTTTCTGGATTTCATCTGCATTTGCTTAATGAAATTATTTAAATACTGTATGAATTGGTCTTTATGAATGATAAATTCTACAGACTGCATCAAAGTCTTAGAATCTGAAGTGTAGAAATTACGTAAATAATCTTTATAGTTCTGATTCAGCTTGGAAAAATCTTCCTTAAACATATCCCACCATTCATAGATTTCCTGATCAGATTGATACTGTATCTTCTCCATGCTTTTTAAAGCATCTTCAATACGTTGAAAATACCCAACAGAAAGATTAGAAGATTCTATTTCCAGATTTTCCAGTCTGACTGCCATTCTTTCTATTTCAATAGCTTTTTCACTCATGGAATACTGATACCGTTTATTCTTATATTCCGCAATGGTATGCACAATTCCAGGATCTTGAATAGCAATCAGATTTCCCCATGTGACAAGCTGGTCTAAATCCTGTTTTAAGTTGTCCATAGAGTATTCCTCAAAATCAGGATCTTCTTGTACAAGTTTCATGATTTCTTCTTTATATAATTGCTGATGCATACGTTCATTTTCTATGAACATCTTTCTCATAATCGTTCTGTATTGCACTACTCCCGGCACTGATAAATATGTGGCTTCAGGAATACTTGAGGTATATTCAGGCATAGCTTTCTCCTATTTGTATAATTGCAGTACTGTAACTCGTATTACGGTATAAGTATACCTTACTTTCTGGCACAGAAACATGCCTGCCGAACAGTTTTCTTCTTATATGCGTATGAACAGAAAAAAGAAAAGATATGCCGAGCATACCCTTTTCTTCATTTACCTCTTTTCCAGTATTCTCCAACAGGTTCCTGTGGATTTTTTTCATTCCATAAGACTTCATGTCTTTCATAATAACCAATAACTTTACCTTCGGCATCTCTGACAGGGACGAAAAACTCCCTTTCTTTTTTTATCGGATTATAAGCTTCAAACATTTCTGTTTCTCCTTTATCCGCTCTTTCAAGAAACTGTTCTATCTTTTTCTTAGATTCTGAATTATGACAATTGAAAATACTGTCTCCGACATGAATCCTGTTTTGATAATGCAATTTAGCTGTGGCATTAAGGTACTTAATGGCATGTTCTCTGTTACAGAACACTATCTCATACGGACATGCATCCAGAATACTTTCCAGCACTTCTTTCTCCATGACTATTACTCCACAAAATGAATTCTTTCTTCATGAAATCTATCCTGCTGCACTTTGGTTTCATCAGGATACCCTAACGCAAACAGACAGAATACATGTTCATTTTCAGGAAGTTCCAACATCTCCTTAACGGCCTGTTGTCTGTCCTTTAACGGTGCCACACCAATCCACACACCGCCTAAGCCAAGAGAATCTGTTTCCAGCCACATGTTTTCCATGGCAATAGACAGATCAATCTGTGCAAACATTGGTGCCGGAAGATTATCTTCCACATACACCGGCACAATCACTGCCGGGGCATTGGCACAACATCCTCCATAAGGAGTAGCTGCAGATAACTGTTGGATTTTTTCCTTATTGGTCACAACATAAAATGCCCATGGTTGCTGGTTACAGGCACTTGGTGCCTGCATGCCGGCCTTTAAAATCTGCATGATTTTCTCTTTTCCCACTGGGATATCCTGATATTTTCTGATACTGACTCTGTGAAATATTTCCTGCATACACATACCTTCCTTTTAGAGAAATCATACGGAAATATTTTTAAAGAATCAAAGCATTTGCCCACAATAAATATCCACCAGCTTAGCTGGTGGTTTTTCATATGCGGGCATAGCCCTGCTCTCAAAGCGGCGCTTTACAGCG
>CAKVIS010000019.1 GCA_934754415.1 uncultured Bulleidia sp. | reverse complement strand
TCATTGTTTACTGTGCACATAGTTGTACTTCAAACAAATATTCATAAGAATAATGTGTCAGGTGGTCTATTATATTTAAAAATTATAAGTCGTTCAGAGAAGAAGTTACATTAGATTTATCTGCAACAAAGATAACTGAGTTTTCAGAAAGAGTAGTAACTGCAGGAGGAGAAAAAATATTACCTGTTGCTGCTATATATGGTGCTAATGCAAGTGGGAAATCGAATATATACAGTGCATTGGCATATATGTCTGAGTATGTAGCTGACTCTTTTAAATATGGTGGTGAGGAAAAGAAGTTTGAGAGATATAAACCGACTCCATTCTTGTTCGATTCAACATCAGCTGATGCAGATTCCACTTTTGAAGTATACTTTACAATTCCTGAAGATAAAAATGAAAGAACCTATAATTATGGATTTTGTGTAGATAAAGAAGGGGTTACGGAGGAATGGTTTAATTCTAAAGCAAAAAGTGCCAGAAAATTCAGCAGAGTTTTCTATAGAAACAGAAATGAGGAAGAACTGGATTTGTCTGGGTTACCAAAAAACAGCAGAGAAAATATAAAAATAGCTTTGGAAAAACAGGTGCTGGTGGCTTCTTTAGGAGCTAAGCTGAAAATCAGCAAATGTAAAATCATCAGAGATTGGTTTTTAATGAATGAGTTTGCAGATTTTGGTGATCCATTTACTAATATTTTTTTATCTCATCGATTGCCTGGTGGCTTTGTGGATGACAAGAGAATACAGAAGAAAGTAATAGAGTTTTTTTCTTCGTTTGATGAGCAGATTAAAGACTTTAAAGTGGAAAAAGTTCCGAGCGAAGGAGAAGTTCAGGAAGATCAATATACCATTAAAGCACTTCACAAAAAAATAGATTCTGATGAGATGGCTGAAATACCATTGGGTGCAGAATCTGCGGGTACATTAAAGATGTTTGCTCTTTATCCTGAATTACAGGAAGTGTTAGAGCATGGAAGTGTATTTTTTATAGATGAATTAAATGCTCGATTACATCCATTGTTAGTAAGAAACTTCCTGCTGACATTTCTGAATCCTGAAATTAATGTGAATCATGCACAGCTTGTGTTTACAACACATGATACATGGCAGTTATCTAATCAGCTATTACGAAGAGATGAGATTTGGTTTGTTGAAAAAGATGGCAGAGGTGTTTCTACATTATATTCTTTAGCTGATTTTGTTGATGAAGATGGCTCTCATATACGTAAAGACGAAAGCTATGAGAAAAACTATATGATTGGTAAATATGGTGCTATTCCTACTTTGAAGAGCATGGATATTTTTAAAAAGGAATAAATATGGCAAAAGAAAATAGAACAGGAAACAGAAAGCCAAGAGAACAAAGAAGACTGATGAAATCACCAGAACTTGGGTATTATTTAGTTGTTACAGATACAAAAGGTACGGAACGCTGTTTCTTTACTGGTCTTCAGCAATCCATACCAGAGGCTTTGAGAAACAAACTTGTGATAAGGGTTGTTGAGACTAAAACCCGAAGTATGATTGACAAATGTATGGAACTTACAGCATATGAAGCGCAATATCGTATCCCGTGCATAGTGTTTGACAGGGGTCAGGTACAGGGATTTGATGAAATTGTTTCTGAGGCGGAAAAGAAAAATATTCGTGTTGGCTGGTCAAATCCGTGCTTTGAAATCTGGATGTTTGCTTATTTTGGTGCCATGCCGTCAATCCAAAACTCCTGGACTTGCTGTACTGATTTTGCAAAGAAATTCGAAGATAAAACCGGGCAGAAATATTCAAAAGCAGATGAAAAGATGTATGCAAAAATCTGTAAAGCTGGTGATGAAGAAAAAGCAATACAGATAGCGCGGCAGAAATATGAGCAATGTCTCAGAGACGGAAAGAAAAAGCCATCAAATATGTGTCCATGTACTACAGTGCATTTGCTTGTGTCAGAGATAAAGGGGAAACTATGAAATGCCAGAATAGATTGTCGTCATAGCATGTTCAAACCTGAAGATATGGAAGGAAGTGGTTGAAAAAACAGGTGATGTACTTTTGAAAGAATATATTATCTGTTTTTATATCGTTATGAAGGTGTAAGATGATATTTTGCTATTCTCACATGCGCAAAAAGAGAAAAAGTCTCCAAATACAGGGCTTTGCGTTGAAACAGAGTGATATGTATTCTATACTGTATACTGTATATAGAAAGAGGAATCCGTTATGTTGCTGCGTGTATCAGTAGAAAATTACAAATCATTTAATCAAAAGGAAGAATTATCTTTAATCTCTTCCAGCAAAATTCAGACTCATAAAAATCATAGAATAAAAATTAAACAGACAAATGTATTAAAACATTCTGTTGTTTATGGGGCTAATGCATCAGGAAAATCAAATCTTGTAAAGGTGATTGGATTTATAAAAGATGTATTGATGGAAGGACTTCCAGTACAATCAGCGAATGACTATTGCAGAAATTGTGATGAAAACAGAAACAGAGAGAGCGTGTTTGAGATTCAGTTTACAGTAGAAGATAAGTTCTATGCCTACGGGTTTTCTGCTGTTCTTAATGAAAGAAGTATTACTGAAGAATGGCTTTATGAGCTGATGCAGGATGGTTCTGCACATAATCTTTTTACAAGAGAAAAAGATAAAGCACCGATACTTGGGGATACAGTAAATCTCAGCACTTCGGAGAAAAACAGATTTTCTGTGTATGCAGAAGATTTTGCTGGTCATACTACACAACTCTTTCTTACAGAAATGAATCGTGGAAAAAAGTATGATGATGATTCCAGATTATTGTTTTTTAAGAAGACATTTAACTGGCTAATGAATCATGTAATAGTCATTGATCCACACATGGGTATTTCAAATACAGATGCTTATTACAGTGAAGAATCTCTGGAAGCTATCAGTAATCTTATCAGGACATTTGATACTGGTGTCAGTGAAATCAAGACAAAAGAAATTACTGCTGAAGAGATGAGCCAGATGATTCCGAAGGAAGTGTTTTCTGAAATATTGAGTACTATAAAAAAACAAATGCAGATGACAAACCTTCCACAGTTAAAACTGACCTGGCGTATTAATGATGGCTTTTTTAACATTTGCATAAAAACAACTGGTGAGCCTAAGATTACTACACTTGTTTTGAAACACGGCGAATCTATATTTGATTTCAGTGAAGAATCGGATGGTACTAAGAGATTATTGGATCTTGTGGATATGCTCATGGATAAAAGGAAAGATATGGTCTTTGTGGTTGATGAACTTGAAAGAAGTCTTCATCCTAAACTGACTGAACACTTTCTGAAACTGTTTATGGAAGCACATGAAGAGGATAGAACACAGTTGATTTTCACTACTCACGAAGATACCATTATGGATCAGGAGTTATTCCGCAGAGATGAGATATGGTTTGTGGAACGTGACAATACGAATGCCAGCAGGATGTATTCTCTGGACAGATTCAAAGAAAGGTATGACAAAAGGTTAAGCAAGGCATACCTTGAAGGGCGCTATGGAGCAATTCCTGTGTTTAAACAATTTAGTTTCCGAAAGGAAGAATAACCTCATGCCAATACATACATATAGTAACTGGAACAGGCGCCACAGTGATACAGAAGAACAGATTGAACCCTTCCGTAAATATTTCTTTATATGCGAAGGGGCGAATACTGAAACGTTTTATTTTAAGAAACTGATTGATCTCAGAAAAGAATTGAATATTCATCCGTTGATTGATATAAGGCTGTGGGAAAAAACTGGTGAGGATAAAGACATCTCGTTTGCTAAGAATCTTACAACTTTTGCATTTGCACAGAAAACTAAAGATAATGGGTTTGATCCAGACAGAGATAAATTGATTATCGTCTTTGATGCAGATATCTTTGAAGAGAAGGTTCATGGATATGAGGAGCTTATTCAGAAAATTGAAAAGTCAGATATTGCTGCAGTTACAAATCCATCATTTGAATTGTTTCTGATTTTACATATAGAAAATTCTTTTGAACAATGTATCCTGAATCAAGAAAAACAATATTTGACAAAAGATGATACAGGTAGTTATCGTCATGCATATACTGTATTACATTCATTAACAGGAATGAACGCCAAAAAGAATCCGCAGATTGGACAATTGGCAGAAAATGTACTATACGCAATTTCTCAGGAGAAAAAAATAAATCAGGATATACATAATTGTAAAGGAATTGTTACAAGCAACATTGGAGCAATCATCGAATCGATTATGAATGAGAAACCTGAAATATGATATTCCTCTAAAATCAAGACCAAAAAGAGAATAGGATGGATATCATGCTATGAGTGCAGATTCATTCTGGAAACTGTACAGGAAAGCTCTGTTGAAGAAGTGGGCGTAAAAACTCACTTTTCATATGGGTAAAGCACATCCTTTAATACGTGTAATACGTGCAATATATAGATGGGTATAGGGGATATTAGTATTTTACTGACGGGTGAAAAAGGGGTGATAGTTGCGCAGGAAACTATAAGGAATGTGGGAAACTGTTGATGTGAAAATGTGATTTATGCCGCATTTTGAACATAATTCCATGTGGTTTTGAAATTGAAGTTTCAATTATCTATATTTATTCAAGGTATTTTGATGGCTTTCAAAGAAAATTCCAGAATTGATGAAACTTTCTTTTCACATATTTTAACCATAATTAAAATAACTGAAACATAACTACCATAATGAATGGAATCGGTTGCAAACGCTTTCACGTGAACTTATATTTAAAGCATGAAAGGGGACTTCGAACATTATGAATGAGAAGTTTATGAACGGTTTCCTGACAGTCGCAGGAAAAATGCAGTCCAATAAAGTTCTGTCTGCTATCAAAGACGGCTTTATTGACAACATGCCAGTAGTAATCGTTGGTGCGTTCTGTACATTGTTCCAGTGGGTAGTATTCCATTACGATCCACCAGGAAGTACAGTTGTTTATTTATCTGTTGCCAACATTCCTGGTTTATCTTTCTTGGAGAACTTAACTCCAATCGTAACAACAGCTAACTATGGATGTATGAATTTCATGGCTGTGTCTGTATGTGTTCTTGTTGCAGTACACTTTGCTGAAAACTTAGGACATGTAGGTGACAAGTCTGTTCCAGCAGTTGCTATTGCATCTCTTGTTACATTAATGGAAACATCCATTACTGCTAACACAACAGCTGGTGACGTAGTCACAGCTTCCAATGGCGCATTAGAACTTGCAAAGGGTGCTGATGAAACAACAGCCATTGCTATCAGTGCTGGCTCCGGTATCTTACAGAGCTTTACAGATGCTAACGCATTATTCGTAGGCTTATTAGTAGGTATCTTAGTTACATTACTTTATGTTAAGTTGGCTGATTCCGGTAAATTAACAATTAAATTACCAGACAGCGTACCACCAAACGTATCTCAGTCTTTCGCAGTATTACTACCTGTAGCTGTTACAATCGTAGTAGTATCTGTTGTTGGATTTATCTTCAATAACTTCGTTGGACAGAATATCTTCAAGGTAATCGCAACTATCATGGCACCATTACAGGCCATCATGACAGGTTTACCTGGATACTTAGTATGCGTATTCTTAATGCAGTTATTATGGTTCTTCGGTATCCATGGTCCTAACGTATTAAGTGCAGTTACAACAGCATTTATGACAAAGGCTGCTATGGAAAACTTAGCTCACTACAGTGCAACAGGTAACGCTTATACAGCACCTAATATTATCTGTAACCCATTCGGAAGCACATTCTTCTCTATGACAGGTTCTGGTATTACAGGTGGTCTGATTATTGCTATTCTGTTATTCTCCAAGAGAGATGACTATAAGGCAATTGCTAAATTAGCTATTCCATGTGGTATCTTCGATATCAACGAACCAATTATCTTCGGTATTCCAATGGTTATGAACCCAATTTTCGCAGTACCATTCTTCGCAGCACCAATCGTTTCTGTAGTTATTGGTTATGTATTAACAAAGATTGGATTCTGCCCACACATGGTAGTAGACGCTCCATGGACTACTCCTCCTGGAATCTTAGGATTCTTAGCTTCCGGTGGTAATTTAATGGGTGCATTATCTCAGTTGATTGCATTTGCATCATCTATCTTACTGTACACACCATTCGTTATCGCAGCTAACAAGGTTCCTGCAGAAGCTTAATAAGAAGTATTCAAGTGGTAGGGGATTCTCCTACCACTTTTTCCTTCTATGAAGTACAATGGATAATAACTTTAGAAAGAGAGAATGAATTATGCCAAAGAGTTCAAGAAAACAAAAGCTTACAAAGGAAGAACTGAAAGCAGAGAATAAACGACTCCGTGCGGAAATGGCCAGAACTACAAATATGGAAGGTCAGAAACGTATTCTGGATCTGTTGAGTAAGGAAAACTGGATTGCGTATCTTACATGTGCTTTTCTGCCTCCTGTAGGTATCTGGTATATCTGGTGTAAGAGAGATAAACATAAGCTGAATTTTGCAAGCATGATTGTATGGACAATGATTGCCTGCATCATCATTGTGAAGTGGATTACGCTCATTTTCGAATATATGCATTAATAAAAAATTGTCTTCTGTGCAAGAAGGCTTTTTTTAATTTTTGTAACTCCTTCTGTTTTCATGTAAAATGGTGTGTGTATGTTAGTTAAGGACAGAGTAAAAAAAAGAGAAGATTTTACGCCTACGGAAGTGACCATTGCGGATTTTATTCTTGAACATACAAAAGAAGTGATTGATCTTCCGTTAGAACAGCTGGCGTCAACGTTATATGTTTCTAAAAGCAGTATTATCCGTTTCTGTAAGAAGCTGGGGTTTAAAGGACATAAGGAATTATGTGTACAGCTTGCCAAGGAAATGAATACTTTCTTAGTGACGAATGAAACGATTACCGGAAGTGCTCCTTTTGGAAGGAATGAAACAAGAGATTCTCTGGCTCAGAAGATACTGACGTTAAACTATCAGGCCTTGACAGATACGTATAATGATATGGATCTTTCATCATGTGAGGAGGCGGTAACGTTCCTTACCACACATAAAAAGGTCTATGTATATGGTACTTTTTCAGATTTTCTTGTCATGATGGACTTTGCGTATAAATTGAAAAGGCTTGGACTGGATGTGACCTATTCCACAACACAGGGAGAACAGTTACGTAATGCAGTCATACAGCCTGTAGACAGTGTTGCTGTTGTTTTCTGTTATGAAGGGAAAAGCGATGAATTACATAAGATATCCAGAATATTGCAGTCCAAGATGATTCCGATGATTCTGATGACGGGCCCATATAAAGGATATCTGTATAAGAATGCGGACGTTATCATTCATACCGCATTTACAGAAGAAAGACCAAAGATAGCAGCTATGGGTTCAAGAACAGGAATGTTACTGATGGTGGATATACTGTATTCCATGCTGTTTTTAAAAAACTATGATGTAAATCTTCAACAGATTATTGAGGTGGAAGATATACTGAAATCTGAATCTTAAGGAGAACTGATTATGCCAAATGTAATAAAGATAGAAGGTGGACATACACTGAATGGTGAAGTCACCATTTCAGGAAGTAAGAATGCAGCTGTGGCATTGATTCCTGCTGCTGTATTAGCGAATGGACCTGTCACCATTGTAGGTGTACCTGAAATCGCTGATATTAAAAATTTAGCTGAAATACTGCGTATATTACATGTAGATGTACAACAGCCTCACAGTGATCATCTGATTATTGATCCTACAAAGATGGTCAATGTAGATCTGACTGCAGATGCTGTCAGTAAATTAAGAGCTTCCTATTATTTTATGGGTGCTTTATTAGGCAAATACAAGCATGTATGCATGAAGATGCCTGGAGGATGTTATTTAGGTCCAAGACCTATTGATCTGCATTTAAAAGGATTTGAAGCTTTGGGTGCCAAAGTAGAATATATTAAAGGATGTTATCACATTCATGCAGATAAACTGGTAGGTACAAAGATCTTCCTGGATATTGCCTCTGTAGGAGCTACCATCAATATCATGATGGCTGCAGTGTATGCTGAAGGAAGAACGACTATTGAAAATGCAGCAAAGGAACCTGAAATCATTGATGTGGCTACCTTATTAAATAAGATGGGCGCAAGAGTCAGAGGCGCAGGTACCAATGTGATTACTATTGATGGTGTTAAAGCACTGGATGGATGTTTCCATGAAATCATTCCTGACAGAATAGAAGCAGGTACGTATCTGATTATCGCTGCGGCATGTGCAGAACACATGACTATCAAGAATATCATCCCTCATCATCTGGAATCTCTGATTTCCAAACTGGATGAAATGGGCGTCAATATGGACGTAACAGTAGACAGTATCACTGTCCATCGTTCAGAAAACTTACGCCCTGTAGATATCACCACCAAGCCATATCCGGGGTTTGCTACAGACTTACAGCAGCCTTTGACAGCGTTACTGACACAGGCAGAGGGGGAATCTAAAGTAGAGGAAACCATCTATGTGGAAAGATTCAAACACTGTACAGAACTTGCCAAGATGGGTGCCAATATCGAACTGGATCCAGGAGAAGCAGAAATTCATGGCCCAACACCATTATATGGAACAAAGGTAGTTGCTACAGACTTAAGATGTGGAGCAGCCATGATTATTGCAGGATTGATTGCTGAAGGTACAACAACTATCCGTAATATCTATCATATCGACAGAGGATATGATCATATTGATGAAAAGCTGAATGCTCTTGGTGCAGTGATGTATCGGGAAAAAGATATGGACGAAGAATAGGAGATGATACATATGTTTTGTCCAAACTGTGGTCATAACAACAAGGAAGATGCACTGTATTGTGTAGAGTGCGGAACGAAACTGGAAGAAGTAAAAAGTGAAGAATCTGTCACTGTGGAAGAACCTGCAGTACCAGCAGAAGAAACATCTGTAACAGAATCTGAACATGCAGAAATACAGCCAGAAGTAACAGACGTTACAGCATCTGAAGAAACAAAAGAAGAACCTGAAACTAAGGTGGAGGAACCATCTGTTACTGAAACACCAGAAGTAAAGATGGAACAGGCATCTGCAGAAGCACCAAAAGCTGCACCTGTAAATGAACCTAAGAAGATTCAGGCAAGTGAAGCAATGCAGACGGTTGATGATACACTGGAAAAAGAAGTAAAGGTGGCTGGCAGAATCTTTACTGTACAGGATTTTGTGACTTTAATCAGCAGTGTGGTATGTGTTGTAAGTACTATTCTGCCTTTATTTAAAATCCAGTTTTATGGATATATGCTTCCATTTAATTTCAATACATTTAATCTGAGTATTTTCTTAGGAGCGGTGATTGTCCTCAGTAACCTTGTATGTCAGGATATTCTGCTGCATAAAAAGGAAAATGCAAGATTTGTCGGACTGGCAGGTCTGATCAACTTTGTAGCCGTGATTCTGGTGGAACGTAACGTTTCCAGCACTATGGCTCAGGTTGGTGACTTATGTGTAAAACAGGCTGCGTATTTCCTGTTATTTATCAGTGCTCTTCTCATTTTACTGTTTGGAGCACTCTATACCTGGAAATGGTCAAAAAAGGAAAAGTAGTATTGAATTTCCGCAAACCTCATGGTAACATCTACATGCAACTTTCTTTACACACGCATTGAGGTGTAAGGCAGAAGGGAGAATTGAAATGAAACAGGGTATTCATCCAAATTATTACAAGGCTAAGGTTATCTGCACATCTTGTGGTGCTGAATTCGAAACAGGTTCCACATTAAAGGAAATCCGTGTAGACTCCTGCAGCAACTGTCATCCATTCTATACAGGACGTCAGAGATTCGCTCAGGCAGCTGGTCGTGTAGAAAAGTTCAACAAGAAGTATGGACTGAAATAAGATTGAGAATTTCTCAATCTTTTTTTTACTTTGTGCATTGAGAGTATATGATCGTAACGTACATTCCTCTTATATCCTTAAGAATAGACAAAATCAGATAAATGGAATCGGTTTAAGGAGAAATGGAAACCTATATATTTGCACTATAGTGTAAAATAGATGTGCTAAAGGAGGATAGTATTATGAAAGACTCTAAAGTACTTACATTGGAAGAAATTGAACAGCTGCTTCTTAACAAAGATAATTGTGATGAAAATGAAGTAGTGGAACTGGCGGAAAAGAATCACCTCAGTGAAGAAGAGGAAGATGCTTTATTTGACTGGTGTCAGGAAAACGGTATTTTCTTAAAAGAAGATGATTCTTTGAAAGAATTTGAAGAAGATATAGATGATGAGGAAGAAGGGGACGATGAAGAGGAAACAGATGATTCTCAGACTGTCTATAATTTAGATGAACCTATCAGAGTCACCGACAGCAATAAAATCTATCTTCGTGAGATAGGCGCTATTCCTTTATTGACACAGGAACAGGAACTGGAACTTGGTAAGATCTTAAAGGAAGCAGATCCTGATAGTGAAGAATATAAACAGGCTAAGGATCTGATGGTATCCAGCAACTTAAGATTAGTGGTTTCTGTGGCAAAAAAATATATAAGAAATGGCGGATTATCCTTTCAGGATTTGATTCAGGAAGGAAATCTTGGTTTAATACGTGCGGTGGAAAAATATGATTACACAAAAGGATTCAGATTTTCCACATATGCCACATGGTGGATACGACAGTCAGTGGTAAGAGCGATTGCCGATCAATCCAGAGATATTCGTATTCCAATCCATGTCCAGGAACAGACTGCCAAGATTAAAAAGGCAGAAAAAGAATTACAGCAGTCACTGGAAAGAAAACCTACTTCCGAAGAGATTGCAGAAAAACTTGGAAAAGGCATGACTGCAGAGAAAGTCAAAGAAATATTAAATTATGCTCAGGCAGTACAATCCCTGGATGAAAGTGCAAAAACAGGGGATGGAGATGATGACAGAACTATAGGAGACTATGTGGCAGATAAAGCCATGGCTACCCCTGAAGAGTCTTTAAATCAGACCATCATACGTGAAGAGGTACTGGAGTTATTAAAGACTTTACCTGAAAGAGAAGAAAAGATCCTGCGCATGCGCTTTGGTATAGATGACGGAAGACCTCGTACATTGGAAGAAGTTGGTAAAGAATGCAATGTAACAAGAGAAAGAATCCGTCAGTTAGAGACAAAGGCATTACGCCGTTTAAAAGCTACGGGCAGCAGGATGAAAGGATTTGAAGATTTAAAGGACTGAAAGATATGGACGCATTTAAGGAAAAATTACAGGCATTACATGAACGATACAACGAAATTACACAGGAACTGATGAGCGATGAAGTTGCCAGCAATCCTTCTTTGATTACTAAACTTGGTAAAGAACAGGCACATCTGGAAGCACCATCCCAGGCATACACAGATCTTTGCAATCTGGATAACCGTATTGCAGAGGCAAATGAACTGTTAAAAGAAGATGATCCTGAAGTAGTGGAAATGGCAAAGATGGAATTAGAGGAGTGTGAACCTGAAAGAGAAAAACTTCTGGAACACATTCAGCATTTACTCATTCCAAGAGATCCTATGGATGATAATAACTGCATTATGGAAATCCGTGGTGGTGCCGGTGGAGATGAAGGAAACATTTTCGCAGGTGACTTATACAGAATGTATTCCAGATTTGCTGAAAGCAAAGGATGGAAAGTACAGGTGATGGAAGCAAGCCCAAGTGAAGCTGGAGGTTTCTCTCAGATTGTCTTTTCTATTAAAGGAAAAGATGGTGTGTATGGAAATCTGAAATGGGAATCCGGTGTACACAGAGTACAGCGTGTACCTAAGACAGAATCTCAGGGACGTATTCAGACAAGTACTGCAACAGTGTACTGTTATCCTGAAGTGGAAAAGACAGATTTTGAAATCGATCCGAATGATCTGGAAATTGAAACTCACAGAGCAAGTGGTGCCGGTGGCCAGCACATCAATAAAACAGACTCTGCTGTACGTATCGTACATAAGCCTACAGGTATTACAGTAAACTGTCAGGAAGGCAGATCTCAGATTGAAAACAGAGAAACGGCTATGGAAATCATCCGTTCCCGTGTCTATGAATTCCAAAGAGAACAGGAAGAAGCTAAAGAAGGTGCAGCACGCAGAAGTAAGATTGGTTCCGGTGACAGATCAGAGAAGATCCGTACCTATAACTATCCACAGAACCGTGTCACTGATCATAGAATCGGTTTAACCATTACGCAGCTGGATCGTATTGTAGAAGGTAAGCTGGATGATGTGATTGCCGGATTACAGGCAGAAGATGAAAAACAGAAACTGCAGGAGAATAACTAGTGCCAACATTTCATGAAGAAGTAAAAAAATACGAAAAACTATGTGCTGCCAGTGATGTTCCGGAAGAAACTGTCATGGCGTATCTTGTAGAGCTGTCTCAAAGAGAAAGATATGATCTTTACATGAACTATGAAGAAGCCATGCCAGAAAATCTTCTGACAGAGTTTGAAGCAGGTATGGAAAGAATTCTGCAACAGGAACCTATGGCACATGTCCTTGGATATTCCTGGTTCTATGGGTACAAGTTTATTGTGAATGAAGATGTACTGATTCCTCGTTTTGAAACAGAAGAGTTATGTGCCAACATCTTACAAAGAGTAGATACCTATTTTCCATCTCAGGAAGAAATCACAGTGACAGATGTAGGTACAGGATCTGGTGCAATTGCCATTACCTTATGTAAAGAAGAACCACGTATCCGTATGCATGCGACAGATATTTCTGAAGAAGCACTTGTTACAGCAAGAAAGAACGCTGAGATGAATGGTGCAGATATTCAGTTTATTGCCGGAGATATGTTACAGCCTTTAATAGAAGAAGGAAGAAAACTGGATATTCTGGTTTCTAATCCTCCTTATATTCCATCACAGGAAGAAATGGAGAAGTCTGTTATCGACTTTGAACCTCATGTGGCTTTGTTTGGCGGAGCAGACGGATTGAAGTTCTACAGAGAAATCTTTAAAGATTGTTATAAAGTATTAAAAGACAAGGCATTTATGGCATTTGAAATGGGCTGGGATCAAAGAGAAAGAATGTCCCGACTGGTTGAAGAAATGTTGCCGGAATGCAGATATGAAATTTTAAAGGATATCAACGGTAAAGACCGTATGTTATTCGTATATAAAGGGTTATGAAAGTAAAGGCTGTAAGAGTACATCTTGCAGTCTTTTTTTTGTATCATGTGTGATACGAATGATACGATATGATATAATTAAAGCAGAAAGAGGTGATACGGAATGCGATTCAAAGAAACTGAGACTGTTGAGCTGAAAGAAACTGTAACAGAAGATGTAAAAAAGGAGATTATCGCTTTTGCAAATACTGATGGTGGAGAAATATACATTGGCGTAAAAGATGATGGAACTGTTGTTGGAGTTGAAAATCCTGATGGTGTTGCTTTACAGATAACCAATATGGCAAGAGATGCAATTAAACCGGATATCACCTTGTTTTTGCTTTACGAGACGATATATATAGATGAAAAGGCTATTGTTAAGACAATAGTACAAAGGGGTACAGAGAGACCATATTATCTTTTGAAGAAAGGGTTAAAACCAGAAGGTGTGTATGTAAGGAAAGGCTACTCTTCTGCACCGGCAAGTGAGTGGAGCATCAGAAAGATGATTAAAGAGACTGATGGGGACGTGTACGAATCCTTGAGGTCCGTATATCAGGAACTGACATTTCAGGAGATGACAAAGGAATTTCAAAAAGGGCGTATGCCTATTGGAAATCAACAGATGAAGACATTAAAAATGATTGACAAAGACGGTTTGTATACCAATCTTGCCTGGCTGTTATCTGATCAATGCACATGCAGTACTAAAGTTGCATTATTTCAGGGAGAAGATTCGTTCATTTTTCTGGACAGGAAAGAGTACAGTGGTTCTCTTTTTCAACAGATGAATGAAATTTATGCTTTTTTGAATATTTGCAATAAGACCAAAAGTACTCTTCAGGGTCTATATAGAATGGATAAAAAGGACTATCCTGAAGTTGCTGTAAGAGAAGCTTTGATGAACGCATTGGTGCATAGAGAATATACCATCAGTGCCAGTACCTTAATAGGCATTTACGATGACAGAATGGAATTTACATCTGTGGGAGGGTTGCCCAATGGTATAAGTGAAGAGGATATGCGTCTTGGAATTTCTGTATGCAGAAATCAGAATCTTGCCAATATCTTTTACAGACTTCAGCTTATTGAAGCGTATGGAACGGGTATCCCTAAAATCTTTCATGCTTATGAGAAGGAAACGGTGAAACCATCCATTAAAACTTCTCCTAATGCTTTTAAAGTGATTTTACCTAACTGTAATTATGTGCAGTCTGTGCATACTGAAGTAAATGAAGCCTGTGCAGTATGGGATCCTGAAGACAGGATTGTAAGATATGCAGAAAACCACAAATGGTTTACCAAGAAAGAAATTATGGCATTGTTGGAGGTAAGTTCTGCCACAGCCTCCAGATATATCCGTAAAATGCTGGATAAACATATACTGATACAGCATGGGGAAGCAAGAAACAGCAGATATACACTAAGATAGAACAGAAGAGGGGCATGCTGAAAGCTCTTCTTCTTTTTCTATGTATTTTGAGATACAAATATCTCAAAATTTTAGGGTTTAAAGATATCGAATGTGAATAAAAACAAAGTTTTTTGCTTCAAAAAAGAGCGTTTTTATAATTTATGAAAAGTGATAAAAAATAGTGAAAAAAGTGCTTGTAATGGGGTTTTACACGTGGTAGTATATACGAGCACTCGTGTAGATGTGGAAGATTGCCGGCACGCTGACATCCGTTGTCATGGCGTGATAACCGGGGAACTTCTGCGGAGCGATCCCTGCAAGGGAGTGAATATAAGGAGGAAAAATTCATGGCAAAAAATTCTGTAAGAATTCGTCTGAAGGCTTACGAGAACAGAAGTCTTGATGCTGCTGCTGAAAAGATCGTTACAACTGCTAATGGTCACGGCGCTAAGAAGATTGTCGGACCTGTTCCACTGCCAACAGAACGCGAAGTAGTTACTATCCTTCGCGCTGTTCACAAGTATAAGGATGCTCGTGAACAATTTGAAATCCGCACTCATAAGAGACTGATTGAAATCGTTGGTCCAAGTGCTGAAACAATCGATGCTTTAAGTAGATTAGATCTACCTTCCGGCGTTGATATCGAAATCAAACTTTAAAGAAAGGAACCAGGTAATACAAGATGAAAGGTATTTTAGGAAGAAAACTGGGTATGACTCAGGTCTTCACCATCGATGGAACACTGATTCCTGTAACAGTGATCGATGTGAAACCAAACGTTGTACTTCAAAAGAAGACAAAGGAAACTGATGGCTATGAAGCAATTCAGCTTGGTTACGAAGATGTTAAAGAACACCGCGCAAACAAGCCAGCTATCGGACATTGTAAGAAAGCTAACACAGCTCCAAAGAAATACATCCGTGAAATCAAAGCTGATGAAATGATGAATCTCGAAGTTGGTGCTGAAGTTAAGGCTGACTTATTCAAAGCTGGTGATGTCGTAGACGTACAGGGAACATCTAAAGGTAAAGGTTACGCAGGAACAATCGTACGTAACAACGCTTCTAGAGGTCCTATGAGTCACGGTTCCGGACACCACAGACACATTGGTTCTCTTGCTACAAACGGACGTAACAACGGCGTTGTAAACAAGGGTACAGCAATGCCTGGTCATGAAGGTGTTTACACAACAACTAACCAGAACTTAACAGTTATCAAGGTTGATGCTGAAGAAGGTTACATCTTAGTTAAGGGTAACGTTCCAGGACCAAAGAGAGGTCTTGTAATGATCCACACAACAGTAAAACCTGTTAAGAGTGTTGCTGTTGAAGAATTAATTTCTTACGAAGGCGTTTCCGTTGAAGAAGAACTCAACAAAGTTGAAGAAACAATCAACGCAGAATTAGCTGAAGAAGAAAAAGCAAAGGAAGCAGCAGAAGCTGCTAAGAAAGCTGCTGAAAGCGCAGCTCGTAAAGGTAAATAAGGAGGACTACAATGGCACAGATTGATGTATACAATCAGGAAGCTGCAGTTGTAAAGCAGGTTGAATTAAATGATGCTGTATTCGGAATCGAACCAAATCAGCAGTCAATCTATGATGCAGTTCTTGTTTATTTAGCAGGTCTAAGACAGGGAACACATTCCACAAAGACAAGATCTGAAGTAAGCGGATCCGGTAAGAAACCATTCCGTCAGAAGGGTACAGGTCGTGCTCGTCAGGGTTCCACACGTGCTACACAGTGGAGACATGGCGCAATCGCATTCGGCCCACATCCAAGAAAGTACAACTTAAAGATGAACCGCAAAGTCAGAAGACTTGCATTCCGTTCTGCTTTAAGTGAAAAAGTAGCTGACAACAACTTGAGAGTTATCGAAAACATCAACTTCGATGAAATCAAGACTAAGAAAGCTGTTGCATTATTAAATGCATTCGGTTTCGATCGTAAAACATTATTCGTAGCTGACGCTTCTGAAGATTTCGACAATGCATTCTTATCCATGAGAAACATTCCTAACGCTACAGTTGTTACAGTTTCTCAGTTAAATGTCTATGACATTGCTAATGCAGACAAGATCGTATTCACAGAAACTGCTGTCGCTAAGGCAGGGGAGGTTTTCGCAGAATGAACGCTCGTGACATTATCGTAAGACCAATCATTACTGAAAAGACAACTAAGATGTCTCAGAACGGTAACTGGATTGTGTTTGAAGTATCTAAAAAAGCAAACAAGGTTTCCATTGCTCAGGCAGTTAAGGAAATCTATGGCATCAAACCTCTGGCTGTAAATGTATCCAATACAAAATCCAAGCTCAGAAGAGTTGGTCGTTATTCCGGAATGACAAAGTCCATTAAGAAGGCTATGGTCAAGTTACCGGAAGGACAGACAATTGATGTATTTAACCAAGACTAATTGGTAATTTATCGGAGGAATACGCTATCTCCGGATAACATGCGAAAGGAAAAGAGAAATGGCAATTATTAAGTATAAGCCAACCAGTAATGGACGCAGAAATATGTCTACTCTGGACAACCGTGGAAGAATTACAAAATCCACTCCAGAAAAGTCTCTGTTAGCTCCATTAAATAAAAAAGGTGGTAGAAACAATACTGGACGCATCATGACTCGTCATCAGGGCGGAGGCGTCAAGCAGAAGTACAGAATTATCGACTTCAAGAGAAATAAAGATACAGTTCCTGGAAAAGTTGCTGGTATCGAATACGATCCAAACAGAACAGCTAACATTGCTTTAATTCACTACTTAGATGGTGAAAAGAGATACATCTTATGTCCAGCTGAATTAAAAGTTGGTGACACAATCGTATCTGGTGAAGCAGTAGATATTAAGCCAGGTAATGCAATGGAATTAAGAAACATCCCTGAAGGCACTACAGTTCACAACGTTGAATTAGTTCCTGGTAAGGGTGGACAGATGGCAAGAGCTGCTGGTTCTTCCGCTCAGATTCTTGGTTTCGAAGGCAAATACTGCACATTAAGATTAATGTCCGGTGAAGTTCGTAAAGTATTAGCTAACTGCCGTGCAACAGTTGGTTCCGTAGGTAACGGTGACTGGAACCTGGTTAACTTAGGTAAAGCTGGTAGATCCAGATGGATGGGTATCCGTCCAACAGTTCGTGGTTCTGCTATGAACCCTTGTGATCACCCACACGGTGGTGGTGAAGGTAGAGCTCCTGTAGGACGTAAGTCTCCAATGACTCCATGGGGTAAGAAAGCTATGGGCGTTAAGACACGTAATCCTAAGAAGAAGAGCAACAACCTGATCGTTAGAAGACGCAACGGAAAGTAAGCTGAAAGGAGAGAGATTAAGATGTCAAGAAGTGTTAAAAAAGGACCTTTCTGTGATGCATACCTGTTAAAAAAGGTTGAAGAACAGAACAAAGCCAATAAGCATGATGTAATTAAGACATGGTCACGTCGTTCAACTATTTTCCCAAGCTTTGTGGAACATACATTCGCTGTGCACAACGGTAAAGAACACGTTCCTGTCTATGTAACAGAAGATATGGTAGGTCACAAACTTGGTGAATTCGTACCAACAAGAAAATTCGGTGGTCACGGTAGTGACAAGGCAGCGTAAGGAGGACAAACATGGAAGTAAAGTCAACAGCAAAAACTGTTCGTGTCACTCCTCGTAAAGCAAGACTTGTATTAGATCTTGTAAGAGGCAAAAGTGTCGACGAAGCATTGGCAATCCTTGAGTTCACACCGAACTTAGCTGCCAAAGCAGTATACAAAGTAGTTAAGACAGCTGCAGCTGATGCAGCTCACAATTTCCAGCTGGACCCAAGCAGCTTATACATCAAGGCATGCTATGCTGATGAAGGTATGGTTATGAAGAGATTCATGCCAAGAGCTAAGGGTAATGCAGCTCAGATTTTAAAGAGAACAAGTCATATCACTGTTGTAGTGAGTGACGAAAGATAAGGGAGGAAGATCAGAATGGGACAGAAAGTTAGCCCAATTGGCATGCGTGTTGGTGTCATCCGTGACTGGGAGTCCAGATGGTACGCTGACAAAGCAAATTATGGTGATCTTCTGAACGAAGACGCTAAGATCCGTAAGTACTTAGAAAAGAACTTAAAAGATGCTTACATTTCTCACGTTGAAATTGAACGTGCAGGTAAGAAGAATGTCAGAGTTATCATCCGTTGCGCTAGACCAGGTGCAGCAATTGGTAAATCTGCTGAAGGCAAGCCTGAAAAGATTGAAGCTACAAAGAAAGCTTTAGCTAAGATTACAAACGGTAAGAACGTTAAGGTTGACGTTGTTGCAGTTGCTAACCCAGACTTAGATGCTCACTTAGTAGCTCGTAAGATCTGCGAACAGTTAGAAAACCGTCAGTCTTTCCGTGTAGCTCAGAAACAGGCTATTACAGCTACATTAAGAGCTGGAGCAAAAGGTATCAAGACTTTGGCAAAAGGCCGTTTAGGTGGTGCTGAAATCGCTCGTCAGGAAGGTTATTCCAAGGGTGTCGTACCTTTACATACATTACGTTCCGACATCGACTATGCTAGCTGTGAAGCTCAGACAACATATGGTAAGTTAGGTGTTAAGGTTTGGATTTGCCGTGGTGAAGTTATGCCTGGTGAAATGGTTAAAGAACCTGAAGCTCCTGCACGTAACCCAAGAGATGCACGTAAAGGCAACCGTAGAAGCAACAACCGTCGCTTCAACAACCGCCGTCCAGCAGCTGAAGCTGTAAAGGCTGAAGCTCCTGCTGCAACAGAAGGAGGTAACGACTAATGTTAATGCCAAAGAGAGTCAAATACAGAAGACCTCATCGTTTATCCTATGAAGGAAGAGCAAAAGCTGGTCGTGAATTAGCTTTTGGTGAATACGGATTAGTTGCTGATGAAGGTGCTTATGTAAGCAGCGCTCAGATCGAAGCTGCACGTATCGCTATGACACGTTATATGAACCGTGGTGGACAGGTTTGGATTAAAGTGTTCCCACAGTTAGCAAAAACAAAGAAACCACTCGAAGTACGTATGGGTTCCGGTAAGGGTTCTCCTGATCATTGGGTAGCCGTTGTTCAGAAGGGCAGAATCTTATTCGAAATCGCAGGCGTTGATGAAGCGGTTGCCAGAGAAGCGTTAAGACTTGCTGCAAACAAACTTTGTGTCAAGACACGTTTCGTTAAAAAAGGCCAGGAGGTTAAATAAGTATGAATGTGAAAGAAATCAGAGATCTAAGTAACGAAGAACTCGAAAAGGAAGTCACATCCCTAAAAGAGGAACTCTATAACTTACGTTTTGCGCAAGCTACAGGAAACCTTGAAAATCCTAGCCGCATTAAAGATATCAAGAAGACAATTGCCCGCATTAAGACAGTTCTTACAGAACGTGCTAATGCAGAGGCAAAGTAAAGGAGGGCATAAGACATGGCAGAAAGAAACGCACGTAAGGTCTTACGCGGAACTGTCGTCTCCGATAAGATGGACAAAACAATCGTCGTTGAAATCAACACCACGAAGCGCCATCCTTTATACGGAAGACACGTTAAGTTCACAACTAAATTTAAAGCTCATGACGAAAACAACGAAGCTAAGATCGGTGATATCGTAGAAGTAATGGAAACTCGTCCATTATCCAAGGATAAGCACTTCAGATTAGTAAGAATCGTTGAAAAAGCAGTCATTCTTTAAGACATCGGGAGGAAAAGCACATGATTCAGAATGAAAGTAGATTACACGTTGCAGACAATACCGGTGCTAAGGAACTATTAGTTATCCGTTGCTTAGGTGGTAGCCGTCGTAAGAGAGCTAACATCGGTGACATCGTTGTTTGCGCAGTAAAACATGCAGCTCCTAACGGAACTGTTAAAGAAGGTCAGGTCGTTAAAGCAGTTATCGTTCGTACTGTTTATGGCGTCAGACGTGAAAACGGCTCTTACATCAAATTCGATGATAACGCAGCTGTAATTATTAAAGATGATCAGACTCCGACAGGAACACGTATCTTCGGCCCAGTAGCACGTGAAATTCGTGATGCAGGTTTCATGAAGATTGTGTCTCTGGCACCGGAAGTACTATAAGGAGGAGCCCGAGATGAAAATCAAGACAGGTGATGAAGTCAAGGTAATCAGCGGCCATTACAAGGGAACTGTTTCTACAGTAACAAAAGTATTCCCTAAAGAGAACAAAATCATTGTTGAAGGTGTCAACATGGTTAAGAAGTCTCTGAAGCCAAGTCAGGCTAATCCAGAAGGTGGCGTCGTTGAACATGAAGCAAAGATTGATGCTTCAAATGTCATGCTCTATGACAGAAAAGCTAAGAGTGCCAGCCGTGTAGGTTTCAAATTTGAAGATGGCAAAAAAGTCAGAGTCTTCAAGAAATCCGGTAATGTAGTTAAGGAGGAGAAGAAATAATGAACCGTTTAGAACAGAAATATGTTGAAACAGTTAAGCCTTCCCTCATGAAGGAATTCGGTTACTCTTCTGTAATGGAATGTCCTAAACTTGAAAAAGTTGTATTAAATATGGGTGTCGGTGATGCTATTGCCAATCCTAAGGCTTTAGAAGAAGCAGTTGCTGAATTAACAGAAATTGCTGGTCAAAAGCCAGTTATCACAAAGGCTAAGAAGTCCATTGCGAACTTCAAGCTGCGTGAAGGCATGAGCATCGGATGTAAAGTTACACTTCGTGGAGAAAGAATGTATGAATTCCTGGATAAGTTATTCAACATTTCTCTGCCTCGTGTAAGAGACTTCCGTGGTGTTAGTGCTACAGCATTTGATGGCCGTGGTAACTACACATTAGGTGTTAAGGAACAGTTGATCTTCCCTGAAATCAACTTCGATAAAGTTGCTAAGGTAAGAGGGTTGGATATTGTTATCGTAACATCTGCAAAGACAAATAAAGAAGCATACAGTCTGTTAAAAGAATTAGGTATGCCATTTGTTAAATAAGGAGGAGAACATCAATGGCAAAGACATCAAAGAAAGTTTCACAAGCTCGTCCAGCGAAGTTCTCCACACGTGAATATACACGTTGCGAGATTTGTGGACGTCCACATTCCGTATTAAGAAAGTACAAGGTTTGCCGTATCTGCTTCCGTGAATTGGCTTACAAAGGTCAGATTCCTGGAGTTAAGAAGGCAAGCTGGTAAGAAGGAGGTAACCCGTAATGAATATGACAGATCCTATTGCTGATATGCTAAGTAGAATCCGTAACGGACTACAGGCACGTCATGAGTCAGTTGATGTCACTCCATACTCCAAAGTTAAAGTGGAAATCGCTAAGATTTTGAAGTCTGAGGGTTACATCTCTAACTATGCTACAGAAGGCGAGGGCATTGAAAAGAAGCTCGTCATCACATTGAAATACGCTGAAGGCCAGAGTGTTATCAGTGGTATCAAGAGAATCTCTAAACCAGGTTTACGTGTATATGCTAAGGGAAATGAAATTCCTAAGGTATTAAATGGTTTAGGAATCGCTATCATCTCTACATCTGAAGGAATGATGACAGATAAAGAAGCACGTAAGAAGCACATCGGCGGCGAAGTTGTCGCTTATGTTTGGTAATAACTAAGAAAGGATAAAAGAAATGTCACGTATCGGAAACAAGGCGATTACCATTCCAGCTGGCGTTGAAGTAAGCGTTGCTGCTGGCAATGAGGTGACTGTTAAAGGACCTAAGGGAACTCTGACAAAGACTTTCTCTCCATTGATGGAAATTGAAATCAATGAAAATGTTCTTACAGTTAAACGTCCAAATGAAGAAAAGCATACAAAACAGTTGCACGGAACAACACGTGCACTGCTCGCAACTATGATCGAAGGTTGCAATCAGGGTTTCACAAAAGTATTAAAAGTTGTAGGTATTGGTTACCGTGTAGCATTAGCAGGTAATAAACTGACATTAAACGTTGGTTTCTCTCACCCAGTTGAATTTACTGTTCCAACTGGCGTAGAAGTTGCTTGTCCTGATGCTAACACAATCAACGTATCTGGTATCGATAAGCAGGTTGTTGGTCAGTTTGCAGCAGTTGTCAGAGCTACTAAGAAACCAGAACCTTACGGAGGAAAGGGCATCCGTTATGTGGATGAAGTTGTTCGTCGTAAGGAAGGTAAGACAGCTTCTAGCAAAAAGTAATGGGAAGGAGAGAGAAAGATGCTGAAGAAAACAAATAAAAATGAAGAACGTATCCGTCGTCATAAGCGTGTACGTAAAGTAGTCAGTGGAACTCCCGACTGCCCAAGATTGAACGTATTCCGTTCAAACAAACATATCTTTGCTCAGGTTATTGATGACACAACAGGCAACACATTATGTGCTGTAAGCTCATTAGATCTGAAACTTGAAAACGGCGGAAACATTGAAGCTGCTAAACAGGTAGGAGCTGCAATCGCTGAAAAGTGCAAAGCAAAGAACATCGAATCAATCCGTTTTGACCGTGGCGGTTATGTGTATCACGGAAGAGTTCAGGCTTTAGCAGAAGCTGCTAGAGAAGCTGGACTGAAGTTCTAAGGAAGGAGATAGACAATGCCAACTGAAAACATTACAGAAAAGCGTGAAAATACTACAGCTGGACGTCCTGAAAGAGGAAACCGTAATGGTCGCAGACCTCAGATGAGAAGACGTGAACCTGCTGAGTTCGAAGATGTAGTTGTCTCCATCAACCGTGTAAGCAAGACTGTTAAAGGTGGACGTAGAATGCGTTTTGCAGCTCTTGTAGTTGTCGGTGACAAAAAAGGTAGAATCGGCTTCGGTATGGGTAAAGCTGCTGAAGTTCCAGATGCTATCAAGAAAGCAAAAGAAGCTGCTACTAAGAACGTATTCAGAGTTAAGTTAGTAGACGACAACAGAACAGTTCCACATGCTGCTACAGGCAGGCATGGTGCTGCTTCTGTAAGATTACTTCCTGCTGCTCCTGGTACTGGAGTTATCGCAGGTGGTGCAGTAAGATCTATTTTAGAACTTGCTGGTGTATCTGATGTATTATCCAAGGTTATCGGAAGCCGTACTTCTGTTAACGTAGTATATGCTACATTAGATGCTTTAAAGCAGATGCGTACTGTTGAAGACATCGCTAAGATCCGCGACAAGAAAGTCGCTGAGTTAAGATAAGGAGGGAATCCAGATGAAACTAAATGAAATGAAAGCTACTGAAGGAGCCCGCTTTACTAGCAAGAGAATTGGTAGAGGCCAGGGATCTGGTACAGGTAAAACTTCTGGTAAAGGTCAGAAGGGTCAGAACTCCCGTTCCGGTGGTGGCGTAGCTATCGGTTTCGAAGGTGGACAGACACCTTTCTTCAAGAGAATGCCTAAGAGAGGTTTCACAAACTTTACTCGTAAAGAATATGCAATTGTTAACGTTGAAGATCTGAACAGATTCGAAGACGGTGTAACTGTTGATTATGAAGCACTCAAGGCTGCAGGACTTTTAAAGAAACATCTTGATGGTGTTAAAGTTCTGGGTAAGGGTAAACTCGAAAAGAAACTAACAGTTAAAGCTGAGAAGTTCTCTGAAACTGCTCAGAAAGCTATTGAAGAAGCAGGCGGAAAAGTAGAGGTACTCTAAGATGTTGCGCTCGTTCGCAAATATGTTCAAGAATAAGGAGATCCGTAAAAAGATCTTCTTCACTCTTGCCATGTTGCTGATCTATCGCATTGGATCCTCAATCCCGGTTCCGGGTATTGACGCTGCTACTCTGGCGAAACAGATATCTGATAATTCCATTCTGAGTATGATGAACTTACTCGGTGG
The DNA here is from genome assembly GCA_934754415.1 of uncultured Bulleidia sp. Classification (GTDB taxonomy): domain Bacteria; phylum Bacillota_I; class Bacilli_A; order Erysipelotrichales; family Erysipelotrichaceae; genus Bulleidia. The sequence continues at coordinate 7,465 of CAKVIS010000019.1, read as the reverse complement.
TGGTGCTCTGGAAAAAATGTCCATCTTTGCGATGGGCGTTTCTCCATACATCACTGGTAGTATTATTATCCAGCTGTTGAGTATGGATGTCATTCCATCTCTTACAGAATGGGCTAAATCAGGTCAGACTGGTAGACAAAAGATTGAAAAGACAACACGTTATCTGGGTGTAGTACTTGCATTTGTTCAGGCATTTTCATTAGTTTATGGATTTGACAAGCAGTATGCAATCCTGGAATCCAGTGCGTTGTCTACATACCTTTATGTTGCGACTATCCTATGTGCGGGAACAATGTTCCTGGTATGGATCGGTGATAGAATCAGTATGAAGGGAATCGGAAATGGTATCTCCATTATTATCTTTGCAGGTATCGTTTCTAACATGCCAACTCAATTTGCTCAGATTTACAGCATCTTGGTTGGGGGTACATCTAATGGAGAAGTCTTCAACGGAGTACTGCAATTTGTACTTTATTGCTTAATTTATCTTGCTATTGTCGTTTTCGTTGTTATAATGGAAACTGCAGTTCGTAAGATTCCAATTCAGTACACGAACAGCATAAGTAATCGTGGTGGAAAGAGTGATGTTACATTCCTTCCATTTAAGATTAACAGTGCATCGGTTATTCCTGTCATTTTTGCACAGTCTATTATGACTGCGCCTCAGATTGTCATCAGTTTCTTCAATACTGACCTGTATCAGAAACTGCAGAATTATCTGAGTCTGACAAAACCATTTGGACTTGCACTGTATGCGGTTTTAACTATCTTATTTACTTTCTTCTATACAGATCTTCAGGTAGATCCAGATACTGTAGCAGATAACTTGAAAAAGTCTGATGCTTACATTCCTGGTATTCGTCCGGGTCAGGATACAAAGAAGTATTTGCATAAGGTATTGAACCGTATTACCGTTCTCGGCGCTCTGGGATTGACCCTGGTAGCCGTGATTCCATATCTGTTACCAATGTTTACAAGCATCCCTGCTTCCAGTGCAATTGGTGGCACCGGTATTATTATCGTTGTCGGCGTTGTAAGGGAAACAATTGGACAGCTTGAAGGACAATTGACACAGAAAAACTATCATGGTTTCCTAAATTAAGGAGGACGGAAATGAATATTTTAATCATGGGTCCAGCGGGGGCTGGCAAGGGCACTATGTCCGATCTAATTCTCAAGGAATATGACATTCCTCATATTTCTACTGGAGATATGCTTAGAGAAAATGTGCGTAATAACACAGAACTCGGTTTAACAGCTAAATCCTACATGGAAAGTGGTCGTTTGGTACCTGATGATGTTATCAACGCCATGGTTGAAAAAAGATTACAGGAAGATGACTGTCAGAAGGGATACCTTTTAGATGGTTTTCCAAGAACTTTAGTTCAGGCTCAGGCATTTGAAAAAATTTCTGAGAAAATTGGAAAACCGGTAGAATGTGTTCTTGCTCTGGAAGTTGACTTCGATGTATTAAAAGAGCGTATTACAGGTCGCCGTGTTTGTCCAACATGCGGTGCAATCTACCACATTCATAACTTCCCATCCAAAGTTGAAGGAATCTGTGATGTCTGTGGATCTGAGTTAAAGCAAAGATCCGATGATACTGTGGAAAAACTGACACAGAGAATGGAAGAGTATGAAAACAGCACGAAGCCGGTAATTGACTTCTTTGAAGATAAGAATGTCGTTAAGCATCTAAATGCTGCTGAAAAGCCTGAAATCGTGTTTGGTAAGATTCAGGAAACATTAAATCAATTAGATTAACATAAGAGATAGGGGACAGGTTTTCCTATCCCCTTCTTGTGTTTTATTGTTTTATTGTCTTCTCATAAGTGAATACACAACGTGGTCAAACAGTTCGAGCTCACGTTACTGGTAAAATCCATACGAAGAACATATGCATTTTAACAGGATGCGAAATGTTGTTGATATTCACTCTAAACGATACGTGAGCACTTTATTTCAGACACAGAAGTGTCTCAAACAATCGTAACAAATTGTCATGGAGGTTACAAAAATGAAAGTAAGACCTAGCGTAAAACCAATTTGCGATAAGTGCAGAGTCATCAAGCGCAAAGGCGTAGTCATGGTTATCTGCGAGAACCCTAAGCACAAGCAGAGACAGGGTTAATTTGGAGGAGTAAAAGAATATGGCACGTTTTGCTGGTGTAGATATTCCAAATAACAAACAAGTTGGAATTTCTCTTACCTATATTTATGGTATTGGACGTACTACAGCTAAAGAAATCTTAGCTGCTGCTGGCGTAGACGCTACTACTCGCGTCAAAGATCTGACAGAAGAACAGGAAACTGCAATCCGTCAACAGATCGATGCAATCAAAACTGAGGGTGATTTACGTCGTGAAAGAGCTCTCGATATTAAGAGACTGATGGAAATCGGTTCCTACAGAGGACTTCGTCACAGAAGAAGTCTGCCTGTTCGTGGACAGAGAACAAAGACAAATGCACGTACACGTAAAGGACCACGTCGTACAGTTGCTAATAAGAAGAAGTAATAGGAGGACATTAGAATGCCAACAAAGAAGAATATTGCTGCGGCTAAAGCTCGTAAGAGAAAAGCTCGTAGAAATGTGGCGAAGGGTGTCGCTCACATTCATTCAACATTTAACAACACAATTGTAACAATTGCAGACGAAGCAGGAAATGTTATCTCCTGGAGTTCTGCTGGTGCTCTTGGATACAAGGGTTCCCGTAAATCCACACCATATGTTGCACAGTTATGTGCAGAAGCAGCTGGTAAAGCTGCAGTTCAGCAGGGAATGAAGACAGTTGAAGTAAACGTTAAGGGACCAGGTCCTGGACGTGAAGCAGCTGTACGTTCTCTCCAGACAGCAGGATTAGAGATCACTGTTATTAATGATGTAACACCGATCCCACATAATGGCTGCCGTCCACCAAAGAGACCACGCGGTTAATAGATAATAATAGGAGGATGTTGCATGCAAAAGTTTGAACGCGCCGATTTTGAAGTACAGGAATATGTAGAATCCGAAAACTATGGAAAGTTCGTTCTTTCACCACTAGAAAGAGGATTTGGTACTACAATCGGTAATGCACTTCGTAGAGTATTATTGTCCTCCCTTCCTGGAGGAGCTGTCTTCTCAATTAAAGTTGATGGTGTATACCATGAATTTACCAGCATCCCTGGTGTAAGAGAAGACGTAAGTATGATCATCTTACAGTTGAAGAAGCTGATTATGACAATTGAAGATGATGATGTATATACTCTACAGATTTCTGCAAAAGGACCATGCACAGTAACAGCTGGTGACATTATTTGCCCAGCACAAGTAGAAATTCTGAACAAGGATTTGGAAATTGCTCATCTTGAGCAGGGAACAAGTCTGGAAATGGAATTGAAAGCTAAGAATGGCAGAGGTTATGTGAGCGCAGATATCAATAAGCAGTTAAACACTGGTTCCTCTCAGGGCATTGGTACTGTTTATACTGACTCCATTTATACACCTGTTGAAAAGGTTGCTTATACTGTAGATCCTGCTCGTGTAGGCCAGGATGCAAAGTATGATGCATTAACCATGGAAATTACTACAGATGGCTCTATTTCTCCGCAGAAAGCATTATCTATGGCTGCTAAGATTTTAATGGATCACCTCGAGATCGTAGCAGATATCAACGAAGAAGTCGTTGATATGGATAATATCATCAAGGAAAGCGGACAAGAAAAAGAAAAGTCTGATCATCAGATGGCAATTGAAGATCTTGATCTATCTGTACGTTCTTATAACTGCTTGAAGCGTGCAGGCATCCAGACAGTGGATGAACTGACACAGAAAACAGAAGAGGAAATGATGAGAGTTCGTAACCTCGGTAAGAAATCTCTTAAGGAAGTTAAGGAAAAACTTATCGAACTTGGACTTGGTTTCAAATCCTTTGACTAATTAGGAGGAATACACAATGTGGAATCGTAAGTTTGGTAGAAACGCTGACCACCGTAAAGCTATGCTTCGTAACATGGCTACTTCCGTCATTCTCTATGGCAAAGTAGAAACAACAGAAGCTAAAGCTAAGGATATGCGTAGCGTTGTAGATGAATTGATCACTCTTGGTAAGAAAGGTGATCTTGCTGCTAGAAGACAGGCTGCTGCTTATATTCGTAACGTCGTAGCTGATGAAAAAACAGGACAGACTGTTGTTCAGAAGTTATTCGATGAAGTAGCTCCAAAATATGCAAACCGCAAGGGTGGCTATACACGTGTTGTTAAGACAGGTGTCCGTAAGGGTGATGCTGCTCCTATGGCTTACATTGAATTAGTTTAATTCATCAAAACTATAGACTTTCAGGTAATGTTTCGGCATTACCTGTTTTTTATTACCCGGGAAATTAAAAAAGTATCTGCTTTTAATTACAGATACTCAGTAATATCGGAATAAATGGTACATCCACATTTACCATGGGATTTTGTATAATACAGAGCTTTATCAGCATCTTTAAAGATAGATTCTCCAGGTGTTTTTCTGTCTGAAAAGGCAATTCCAACACTTAAGGATATCTGAGGTAAAGCACCATTTTGCTGTGAAAGAAGCAGATTGATTTTATGAATCTTAGCTATGACAGTTTCTTTAGAAGCACTTGTCATTTCTACAAGTATGACGGCAAATTCATCGCCACCAATTCTGCATACGTGATCTACTGCTCTGAAGGTTGAAGATAAAAGGGAAGCGACCTGTTTGATAACTTCATCTCCAGTCGCATGCCCATAGGTATCGTTGATCTGCTTGAATGCGTCGATATCTAATAATAGTAGCGCAAATCTTTGTTTATCTTTTTCATAGAGTTGAAATATGCGGTCGAAAGATCCTCTGTTAAGAATGTTGGTAAGAGGATCAGTTCCCGCCTGATGCTGCATGATTGCCTGTCTCTGTTTGTTTTCTTCATAGACATGATTATATGTTCTTGCGACCATCTGTAATTCTGTTGCTCCTGTTATGGGATGAATGGTTCCGTGTTGTATCGCATTATTGTAGTGAATGAGTGGGTCTACGACAAAGAGTTTAATCATAAAGCTGTTGATTAGAGCAATGATGGCAAGCAGAGCAATACATACAATCAGTTTTCTGAAGATGTCCATAAATATGGAAGCAGCTCTGGATTCTTTTTTCTGAATACTGGAAAACAAGGATACTGAAGAACTGTTGATAGTTTCTGATACAGCGGATTTACAGGAGGCATATTCTGCCGAAAGAACACTCTGTTTTGCTCTATCCAGTAACTCCTGTCTGCTTGAAAGTCTGTCCTGTTCAGTAATCTTTACACTTTGAAGAGAGACAGGCCATTGTGAGCTGTCTTTACCGAGTGAGGTTTCTACCAGTGCCAGAGCATAAAAATCTTTCTGTGTAGATTCTTTAAAAGAAACAATGGTTTTTTCGATATGATCCAGTACTTCCTGATCACAATCATAGGCGGATAACTTTTGCAAAGCTTCTTCGTAGGTGTCCACTTTGCTGAGTTCAGTAAAATAAGTATCCACATAGTGATTATTGCCGGTCATTGTTGCCAGTCGTACCTGTCTTGTAAGAGTATTACTGGAGGATTGCAGATTTTGTATGACATTCTGACAATTGACCATTTCTTTGGTGATATTTCTTAATTCAGTATATTTTTGCACACCTAACAAAGAGATAGTCAGGCAAAGTGCAGAAAGAATACCGGTCACAAGCAAACTGATTCTGCTTGCAGTCCGGATTCGAATTTTACCGTTCATGATGGAGTCCTGCTTTCTTAAATACGTAAAATCATTTTACCACCTGTCTGTTGTACAAACAAGGAGAGTAAAAGGTTTGGATAGCGATATATACAGGACTTATGGTAAAATAAACCATATTTTTAAGAAAAGGAGTCTTTTCTATGCTAGAAACGATTAGTTCCATCAATCAGGTGGTAAATGATTTTATATGGGGTGTGCCTGCCATGGTATGTATTATCGGTGTAGGTATCTTACTGAGTGTACGTACTAACTTTATACAGATTCGTAAATTTCCTTATGCCATAAAAACAACTATTGGCAGAATGTTTAAAAAGAAAGAGGCTGGAGATGGGGCCATGACTCCATTCCAGGCTGTCTGTACGGCTCTTGCAGGAACGGTAGGTACTGGTAATATTGCAGGTGTTGCAGGTGCTATTGCCATTGGAGGACCTGGTGCAGTGTTCTGGATGTGGTGCTCTGCTGTTTTAGGAATGTGTACCAAGTTTGCTGAAGTTATACTGGCTGTACATTTCAGACAGCGTAATCAGGAGGGAGACTGGGTAGGGGGACCAATGTATTACATACAGAATGGTCTTGGTAAACACTGGCAGTTTCTTGCAGTATTGTACTCTTTATTTGGAGCTTTGACTGTTTTTGGAACAGGGAATGCCACACAGGTTAATACCATTGTGACAGCTATTGATTCTGCTGTGATACAGTTTGTCCATCTTTCAGATACGTTTATCTCTAATATGAATCTTATTATAGGTATCTTAGTCGCAATGATTGTGGCAATGGTGTTGTTAGGGGGAGTAAAAAGAATTGGAAGTGTTTCAGAGAAACTTGTACCTTTTATGGCAGTATTCTATGTAGTGCTTTCTATTGGTGTTGTAGTTCTTAATTATAGACATTTGCCATATGTCTTTACATCAATTTTTGAAGGTGCTTTTCGCCCGGAAGCTTTTACAGGTGGGGTGATTGGTTCTTTATTTGTCAGTATGAAAAAAGGGGTTTCCAGAGGAATATTCTCCAATGAAGCAGGTCTTGGTACAGGTTCTATTGCCCATGCCTGTGCGGATACACATAAACCAGTAAAACAGGGTATGTTTGGTATCTTTGAAGTCTTTGCGGATACTATTGTTATCTGTACATTAACCGCCATGGTGATTTTATGCAGTGGTACACCTGTTGCCTATGGACAGGCTGCAGGTGCAGAACTGACTATTGCAGGATTTACTTCTACTTATGGAGGATGGGCTTCTTTATTTACTGCTGTAGCCTTATGCTGTTTTGCCTTTACAACCATTATTGGATGGGGACTATACGGTTCCAGATTTGCTGCATTTTTATTTAAAACAGATAAGATTATCAAACCATTCTTTGTGGTGTATTCTTTTGTGGCTATTTTAGGCGCAACTTTAGATCTTGGATTATTATGGGGCATAGCAGATACGTTTAATGGATTAATGAGCATTCCTAACCTGATTGCTTTATTACTGTTATCAGGAACAGTGGCAGATCTTACAAAACAATACTTTTCAAAAAATAGTAATTAGAATCAGATGTTTTGAAGAGTAGTGCAAATGCTAAATGGTAATTCATAAACAATACAAAACGACCAGAAGCAAAACAATCCATAATAGGATTGTACTACTCTGGTCGTTTTCTTGTCCTCCAAAACCCTCAGATAGTCTGAGGGTCAGGGTAAGATTTATCGGAGAGATAATGAAAGAAAAAGC
>CAKVIS010000018.1 GCA_934754415.1 uncultured Bulleidia sp. | reverse complement strand
ATCACCATACTTGGTATCAATAATTGCTGCAGAACCACTAACTATGTTTCCGGTACCATCACGAACAAGTTTTTGGGATTTTATAAAAGCCATGGCAACCTCCTCAGGATATGCAGGTTCTATGTAGAACTACAATTATTGTAGTTCTGTAAAATCACGATGGCAATATAAACTTGTAAACATGCAGATTATTTGAGTTTGAGGTTGTTATCAAATGGATGTAGTTCTACTTTTGGACGTATCTAAGGTTGAATTTACAGACAGTACTTCCGTCAACATTCACAGGGAAAGTGTTCCTTCCTGTATTGCAGTTGTCGTCAATACACCAGGTGTTACTTCTTACGTCAGCGGCAATGTCAGAGTAAATGGTATTGTATGGTCACCTGCACAGGAAAGTACAGACCATGATCGTTTGAGAAAATATCTGGAATCTTCAGGCATCAACTCGCACACTCTACACAGTCAATCTTCAAAAAATAACGGATGGGCATTTTATGCTGTCTTACTGTACAGTGATGGCACCATGCGTATTGCGTCCGGTACAGAAGATGATTCTCATGAGTATAATGATAACACCTTTGAAACTCATGCAAAAAACTGGAAAGAAGCAGCTGCCTCCAATATGGAAAAAGCTATGGGATTAGAATACTAAAAAACTCTTCCTGATCACTATACGGAAGAGTTTTTAGTATTCTGCAATATATTCAGTACTTTCTGTTCATCTTTTATATAATAATTTTTAAACAAAGTATCTGCCAGCTGCAAAAATTTCTTCTGATTCATCTGCTCATGTGTGATGAATTTTCCATCGTAAAACAACGCATACGTAGTGATGGGAGAAGGAACGCTCTGTGCCTGTTCTGCAGTTTCAATATGTATGGTTTGAAAAGGAATGTTTTGTTCCTGAGCAACTTCTTTAAGTAAAGGGACATATCTTGCATTAAACGGACATTGATCCGTATAGTACAGTACAAATCCCTTTTCTTCTGTACGGGGATGTACAGCACATGCTTTAAAGCGAGGAATCACGGCATCTTTCTGCAGTGTAAGATACCATAGCTGTATACCATTATCCGCAATGTCCGCCACCTGAAATCCCTTATGCAGCAAAAACTTCGGATCGGCCAGAAATGGTTTTTTCTTTGCAGTAGAAAGTATACACAGGCCCTTCTTTCCTTTGGAAAGACTGTCTTTTATACACAATTGTAATAAGTCAGAAGAATACCCATGTCCTTTGAAAGCTCCGGATACCCAAAGACAGTCTATATACATATAGTCTTTTGCATCTATGGGTATCCATGCCTTTTCTGCAGGCATGTATTCTATAAAACATTTGCCTCTTTCTGTACTTCTGATAAATACAAGGCCTTCCTCAAATCTTTGTGTTAACCAGGTTTTCTTGGATATCACCTGTACATCCTTATTGCTTGAAATAGCACAGCAGATATGTTCCTGTGCAATATTGTCCTTTGTTAACTGTATATATTCCATATGGTTTCTTTCCTTCTTCCATCAGTATACCTTTCTTTATCGAAAGAAAAAAGAAACTCAGCTCTACTGAATTGCCATCACGTAAATACAACACGGGTTATTTTCATCCCAGAGCTCCGGAAAGACTTCCAGCTCTTTGAAACCCACTGCCTGATAAAACTGGTTTGTACGATCATATTCAGGATATTTTCCCATTTGAACTGTCTTTACCTGCATAAAAGTAAAGCCTTCCTCCAGGGCATAGGTATAGGCATTCTGAAATAACTGCATACCTATATGCTGACGATGATATTCTTTCAATACCCCTGTTACGTAAATTTCCACTGTATCCGCACTGGTTGGTTTCAAACAGATAAATCCTACAGGTTTTCCCTGATCAAAACTGCACCAGAAAGGATACTTTCCACTGCCTTTGACATAGTCATCTACAGCGGATGGAATGCCAAACCATTCAGGTAAAGCTTCCAGAATCTTCCTTGTGATATGTTCTCTTTCTTCTGTATTTTCAATTTCCTTGATTTCCATATAATCTCCTTATTACAGATATGGATTATGTGTCAGTCCAAATTCTGCACGTTTCAGATCATCCATTCTCCAGATACATCTTAAGAAAGTACCTGTCATCATGTATTCACGAATATCCTGCAGTTTATAAAGAGGCGGAATAAACTTCTCATCCATATATTTCTGCATTTCCTCTTTGATCTGCACTTCCTCATCTACCTTATCCGCATACAGGAAAATAGCTTCAGGACCTAAGGTGGATACCATGGTCACAAGTGTTTTCCCTATCAGTTCCACAGTTCCCTGCTGAGTGGAAGATAATTGCACAGCAGGTTTGGAAAGCTGTAATACTTTCTGAGAATATTGTACTTCTCCAGCCACATGTTGTCTGCCCCTGATTAAATGTCCACCCACTACAATGCCGCATCCAGCTGTGGCACAGTCATCAGGAAGATAGTAGAAAATCAAAGAACTGTATCTATCCTCCAGCCAGTATATTCCTGTAACAATCATATTGGCATCATTAAAAGGAATGACATGTCTGTGATATTTTTCGGATAATATCTCTCTGACATTCTGTAAATGAATCGGATGAGAAGGAAGATAGACAACACCATCTTCTATGGATCCAGGCAAGCTTAATCCTATAACTTCTATTTCAGGATATTGTTGCAGCATTTCTTCAATGATACTTTCAATATCTCCAATAGATACTCTGCCTGCTTTTTTCTCATAATTGCAGACAATATCTCCGTTTGAATAATAGCGATAAATGATAGTGCAGTGTTCTCCTTCACCACCGTTGATATACCCTATTGTCAGGATTTTTTTATCTGTTTCAAAGAAAGATCTGGTGCGTTCTGCTTTGGGTGTTGTCAAAGCCTCATAGTCTTGCAATTCTCCTTTAATTGTCTCAATCAGCGAACCTGTATCATAAGAGCCGAAAGTCTGTCCCGGAATATTTCTGAAAAGAATCTCCGGATACTTTGCCTGCAGTTTCTCTCTTTCAAAATGTACCTGAGGTGCCAGTAATACCATATCCTGACCTGTAAGAGATTTTTCCAGAGAATTAAAAGAGACAGCCTTAAAGTAATAATTCAGTTTTAATGTCTTGGCTGCTTCATTTAAAAGCTGGGCATAGTAAGAAGTAGTCAGTCCGCTTGTGCAGGATAAAAGAATATTCACAGCGTGGGAATCCCTGAGATGTCGCATCGCACCTTCCATTTCCACATACAGATCCTGTGCACGTTTCAGATCATTAATCTGAAAATGCAGAAAGAATTCTGTCTTTTCTTCACGAATAGTATCTATGCGTAATTCCACTATGTTACCTTCATAAAAATTCACACGTCCCAGAGCATAAATAGAAGCTATTTCAAGATTTCCGCTTTCATTTTCAGTAATTGGAAATGCCTCAGTTCCTCTTTGAATGATCCATTTTCGATAGTAATCCACCAGAGTAGTATTTTCCATACAGCACCTTCTTTAAGAGTATTCTAGCATTATTCCAGAAAATGTTAGCCGTTATCTGTGTATTTTGGCACAATGTTTTATTCTTTCACTTCCAGTACTTCTCCCACAAACACATAATGCGGCTGCCATCCACCAGCATAATCAGGAAAAGCATCAGGCCTGGAGGCATAATACTTTTGTATATCTTCAGAAAGATCTTCTTTGGAAAACTGATGCTGGTAAAGTTTCTTGCAGACGAAGGTAAGTGTTGCCTCCTTAAAACCAACAGTATCTTTCATTGGAACTGGAGTTAAGCCTGCATGAACTGCTTTATCTTCATTTCTTCCGGAATGAGATCCCATATATCCCAAAGCTTTACGATATTCTTCAGGAAAGAAAGAGACTGTAAAAGTGCCATGGTTCCGCAAAAACTCACTTGTGTATCTGTCAGGATGCACATACACAGTCACTGTCTCTTTATTCCATATAGTTCCAAGGCTTCCCCATCCAATGGTACAGCCATCAAAACTGTCCATCGTTCCTGCCGTAACAAGAGCCCACTGGTTTTTAAACATGTCAAATACCGGATATTCTTTAAGCATATTGTTTTCTCCTTTTTGAAGTACTATACAAAAGAGAAACAGATAAAGATAATGAAATGCTCAAGAATAATATACCATTCCTCACATCACCTCTTTAACACATTCCACTCTTACAAAAACATTACGATATTTACCCGCATTGCTCTCAGTAACAATATCCCCTGTATTCATGGGATATATTGCGTTTTTTACGCATACTCTGCTGTAAAACCCTGCAACAATTTTAAGAAATGAGACTTGGCAGACCAACACACTCTGCTTTTACAGGTAATTCTCTTTCTAAGAGTATATAATAGAGACACTTCTTGGAGGTTTTTTATGCAATTTCAATTACATGATATAGTACATGGATTTCAAATCACCCATATTTATCCTTTACAGGACTGGAACGGTACACTGTACCAGATGAAACATCTTCATTCCGGTGCAGAGTTATGTTATTTTGACAGAAAAGATGACAATAAGACCTTTGCCATCTCTTTTAAGACATTACCTGAAAATGATACAGGTGTCTTCCATATTCTTGAACATTCCGTATTAAACGGATCAGATAAATACCCTGTCAAGGAACCATTTGTAGAACTGTTAAAGAGTTCCATGCAGACATTTTTAAATGCCATGACCTATTCTGATAAAACAGTCTATCCTGTTTCCAGTAAATCCGAAAAGGATTTCAGAAACCTGGCTTCCATTTATCTGGACGCTGTCTTCCATCCTGCCATTTACAATACACCGAATATCTTCTATCAGGAAGGATGGCATTATGAAGTGGAAGATGAGACTTCAGACCCTTCCTATAATGGTGTGGTGTTCAATGAAATGAAAGGTGCTTTTTCCAGTGTGGATACCTTATTGATCAATTCCATCTGCAGACAGACTTTAAAAGATACCTGTTATGCATATGTATCAGGAGGAGACCCGTCACATATTACAGACCTTACGTATGAACAGTTTATAGAAACACATAAAAAGTTCTATCATCCTTCCAATGCACGTATCTGGCTGGAAGGCACACTGGACGTGGAATGGATGATGGAATATCTCGATGCAGAATATCTTTCTCATTATAAAGATACGCACACTTCTTTTAAGATTCCTTTACAGAAAAAACTACCTGCAAATACAGTAGTACTTCCTTATGAAATCTCTTTGGATCAGCCAGAGGAAAAACAATGTCATATCTGTTATTCCAATGTAGTTTCTACCTATAAAGATGTAGAGCTGAATCTTGCCATGGGTATTTTATCCAATGCATTAACCACCTCCACTGCTTCTGCTTTAACAAAGCCTTTTATTGAGGCAGGTCTTGCACAGGATGTAGAGTTTGATTTACTGGATGGCATCCAGCAACCGGTGGGTGTAATTACATTCAGAAATACAGAAAAAGATGCAGAAAAAGACATTCGTGCTTTACTGCATACCACTGTGGAAAATCTGGTTCATGGAGGTCTTGATCATGAAGCTTTACTGGCAGCTATCAACCAGAGTGACTTTGCCTACAGAGAATCTCATGAACCTACAGGCATCTATCATGTAGAAGATGCTTTATCCTGCTGGTTATACCAGGAAGACCCTACACCATACCTGTCTCTTTCCACAGTCTTTGATGATTTAAGAAAGAAGGTAGAAGAAGGCTGGTTTGAAACTGTCCTGGCTGATTTTTTACTGGATGATGAACATCTGCAGACAACCATTGCAATTCCAGATAAAACACTTGCTCAAAAACTGGAAGAAAAAGAAAAAGAAAAACTGCATGCGATTCGTTCCGGATGGAAAGATGTTTCTGTATATACTCAGCTATGCAAAGACTTAAAAACATGGCAGACGGTCCCAAATACTCCAGAACAGTTAGCTACTTTACCAAAACTGGACAAAGAGGATATTCCACCATTAAAAGACCCTCATCTTCCTGTACCTCATGAAGAAAATGGCGTACCAGTCTTAACCTATACATTAGATACCAATGGTATTGCCTATACAAACTACTACTTTAATATCTCTGGCATTCAGACAGATCTTTTACCTGCCTTTTCCTTCTTTACAAGCATACTTGCAGATATTCCTACCCAACAGCATGATTTAGTCTCTCTGCATGCGGCTATACAAAGAGATATCGGTAATCTGGGTATTTCCGTTGTGTCTTACAGTCCTGTATTTGAAAGCAGTAAGACTACTCCAATGATTGCCGTACGTACAAGTACCTTACCGCAGAATATAGAAAAGACACATGCACTTGTCATAGAGATCCTTCAGCAATCCCTTTTCACATCAGAAACTATTTATCCATTATTAAAGCAGAAAACAGAACAGTTAAAACAGCTTGTGAATACCTATGGGCATCTGATTGCCTCTGTACGTGCAAAGAGTCATTGCAGTGCTGATGGTGTCTTTGCGGAATATACCGCTGGCTATTCCTTCTATCAGTATCTGCTGGATTTTGAAAAGAATTATGCAGAAAGAATAGAAGAGTTTATCGAATTATGTCATCTGTTTGCGGATAACATCTTTGTAAAATCCCGCCTTACAGTAACCCATACACTGCATTCTAAAGACCTGATTGCCTCTTTCCTGAAGGATATACCTTCAGGAGAAGGGTATTGCACAGCATGTATGCACTATCCTTTTGTCAAAGGTCAGAAAGAAGCTATTGTCATTCCTGGTGGAGTAGGATACAGCGCCTTCACCATTCCAACAGACAGGAAGGATATCAGCTTTGATTTATTCTGCCATATCATGAGTTATGACTGGTTATGGAATGAAGTAAGAGTCAAAGGAGGAGCTTATGGTACAGGCATGAGAAGTAATTCTTCAGGCTGTATCACTGCCTATACGTATAGAGATCCTTCTGCATCAAACCTCTTACATGCTCTGGAAGACATTACTGATTATGCAGATTCTCTGGATGACTCCTTCCCGTTAACACAGTATTTAATCGGTGCCGTCGGTGCCAGTCTTCCATTACTGTCCGTCAGTTCCAGAATCAATCTCTATGATGCCAAATACTTCTCTCATATCCCGTTTGAACTGTCTGTACAGTTCAGACAAAGACTGGTAGATACCACCTTACAGGATATAAAGACTGAAGCCAGAATTCTTAAAGAAGCTTTACACAACAGTTACCAGTGTGTAGTTGGACCTCAGGATATGCTGGATACACTGGAAGGATTTACTGTACTGAAGTAAAGGAGTACCTATGTTAAAAGATACATACAATCTGGATATTTCCCTGCAGGATCTTGCGGATATTCATCCTTCAACCTATGTGCTTGTCGACACGCGAGATGCCATCTCTCATGAATACGGGGGTATTCCAAACTCCCTGTCCATGCCGGATATCTATCAGCAGGCAAAAGAAAAAACACTGGATGAATCTAAAAGCTATGTACTGTATTGCATGCATGGAAGAGATTCCTTCTTCTTAGCTGAAAAATTACAGGAACTTGGTTACGATGCCATTTCTCTGGAGGGAGGATATGCGTCCTATTTAAGAAGTACTCTGAGCACTCTTGATGAAGAAAAAAAATACAATGTGGAAAGAAGTATTATCAAAACCTACAGAAAACAGTTATTATCCCCTTTCTTAAAAGCACTGGACAGATACCAGCTGATTCAGGAAGGAGATAAGATTGCTGTCTGTATCTCCGGTGGTAAAGATTCCATGTTGATGGCAAAACTGTTTCAGGAAGTCCTGAAATTTTCCAAAGTACATTTTGAAGTTGTCTTTCTATGTATGGATCCGGGCTATTCAGAACTAAACAGACTGGTGATTGAAGAAAATGCCAAAGCACTTGGTGTTCCGTTAACCATCTTCGAATCCAGCATCTTTGATGCAGTCTACAATGTCAAAGGCAGCCCATGTTATCTGTGCGCGCGTATGAGAAGAGGTCATTTATATGATCAGGCCAAGAAGCTGGGATGTAATAAGATAGCTCTGGGACACCATTATGATGATGTCATTGAAACTATCTTAATGGGTATGTTATATGGTGCACAGATTCAGTCCATGATGCCTAAATTAAAAAGTAAAAATTTTGAAGGTATGGAACTGATACGCCCTATGTATCTCATTCGTGAAAAAGACATTCTGAAATGGAGAGATATGAACAATCTGCATTTCATACAATGTGCCTGTCACTTTACAGATACCTGTTCTTCCTGCAGAGAAGACGGTACCAGTGCAAGTAAACGTATGGAAACCAAACAGCTGATTGCACAATTAAAAAAGACAAACCCCTACGTCGAACAGAATATCTTCAAGTCCGTGGAGAATGTCCAGTTAGATACGATTATTTCCTATAAACAGCATAATGTCAGACATAGTTTTCTGGATACGTACGATGACGATCTAGAAGAACATGGTTAATCCAACACATTTCTTAATATCATCTTTAAAGACCAATACGTTGGTCTTTTCTTTTACATACAGCTTCATACCGTCAATTTCCTGCATCTGTCCCTGTCCTTTAACATAAGAGTCAAACAGGGAACAGACATAGTCAAAACCTGTACTTCTCTGTTCATCATTCAGGTCGGTATACAGTGCTTCTTTTTCACCTGCCACAATCAGTCTTGCATGTACTACCTGTAAGACACCATGCTGGAAGTGCAGTGAGATAACCCAGTCATTTTTCAGCATATGTGCAGGTCTTTTTAAAGTAATATTGCCATCTGTATCGTTCAGAATTTCATCATGCAGAAAAGAATTCATGAAATCTGTATATGTCAGTCCCTTTTCCAGTAAGAACTTCTGATTGACATTCATCTTACCATAGGCAAAGTTAATGCCAATCTGTAACAGTTCCCCCTCTTCGCTTCTTGGAAAAACAGTACGGATTGCACCTTTCCATTCTTCAATAAACTCCACAGGTTCTCCGATAAAGTAAAATCTGTCAGGATGTTCTCTGTCACAGAGAATCTGTATTTCTTTTTCATTCAGTTTTCCTGTATACTGCATCGATGTACTTTGTGCCATGGCTTTATAGAAACCTGATGGGTTCTTTACCATTTCTTCCTCTTCTGCCTTTTTACCATCAATTTCCAAAGATACAAAAGAAGGCTGTTCACACTGTAATAACACGACGATTCCCTGGGCAAATGTAGTGTAATCCGCAAAGAATCCATCCTGAATATAATACTTTATTGTGTCGTTACATCTGACTTTGTTTGTGATTTCCATACCATTCCATTCCTTTCACTGCTATATATGCAGAAAGTATTCCTATACATGCCCCAAAGAAGATATCTGTAGGATAATGTACATACAGATACATTCTGCTGAAAGCTACCAACACTCCAAATATTGCCATAGGTATCCACCATCTGTTCTTCATAAAATACAATGCAAAAATCATGGTAAAGGCAGCAGAAGTATGACCACTTGGAAAAGACCAGTCTTTCGGTTCTTCTATCAATAACTGTATCAGTGTATTGACTGTATAGGGACGAGGTCTTGCAACTGCAGGTTTTAAAAGAATGGACACAATTGTATATTCCAGTATCAGTGCCAGTGTCAGTACCACACCAATTCTCCTTGTCTTTTTAAAACACAGTAAGATAACAGCCAGTGCAATATAGAGTACGCCATTGCCCATATGCGATATCACAGGCATCAGCCAGTCCAGAAAAGGGTTACGCAATGTCTGAATGGCATTTAATATATCTATTTCCATGTATATTTACCTCAGTGAGTATTATCATACCATATTTTAGAGAGATGTTATCTCTATCTCTACACCTATGGCATCCATATCACTTTCCTGAAACAACACCTGATAAATATACATATCTCTTGATTCTGTAAAGCCTCTTTCATGCATTTCTTCAAGAATCTGCTGTATTTCTTTTTGTCCCACCTTTTGCACATTAGGAATAAGTCTTAAGGTTCTGTAGAATGCATGAGGCGGTATCTTTCTCAGATTTCCAAAAGAAACTTCCGGATTTCCTGCCATAAGTACCCCTACATCATCTGGCAATACAGAAGAATACATATCTTCCTTTGCCACTCTGAAAACAGCTCTTCCCGCTCCTTCATTCACGTATTGTGTACATAACGCATCATTTTCCATATGTAACGGTACATAATACAAATCTTCTCTATGCCCGATTTCAAACAATTGTCCCTGTTCATATGCAGCAGCTAACTTTTGAAGATCTTTGGCATTTCTGTATTTCGCCAGAGCAATTCCACTTCCTGTTTTAAGGTATCGAGCTGTTCTTCAAAGGCATTCTTAATCCCTGTTTCCCCTTTCAGCATCTTTTTAATTGTATGTAAAGGAATACCAAGAGAGTTATATTGTTTGATCAGAATGATACGATGTACATCCTGTAAAGAATAGTCTCTGTAGCCATTGTCCAACCTTTTTGGATACAGTAGGCATGGATGAAAAAACTCTTACTGCTTCTTTAGGTGATGGCGATACTACATACTATGTATTTGAATGTTGCGGATATTCCTATGGAACTGTTGGTTCTTTAGATGTTGATGTAAACATGAACGTACTGAAAGAAGACGGTACACCTATTACAAACCTGTTTGCTGTAGGTCAGGACAGTGAAGGTGTTGCTAACAAAGACGGCAAAGCATACTCCCCATGGAGCGGACAGGCTCAGTCCTGGACATTTGTGTCCGGTAAAATTGCCGGTGAAGCAAGTGCTAAACTGGCTAAGTAAGCAACTCATAAGATTCTTGCAAAAATTGCAGGAATCTTTTTTTGTGCTTATTCCCTTCTCTAGTATAATAGGGACATGCTATTAAAGATTAATCAAATCAAGTGTCCGATAGATAAGACACTGTCTAAAGAAGATATTGCAAAAAAACTGCATGCTCCATTGCAGGATATTCTTTCCTGTGACATAGAAAAAGAATCTCTGGATGCTCGTGGGGATACCCTCATCAATTCTTACACAGTACTTGCCGAAGTCAGAAATCCTGAAAAGTACTTAAAAAGAAAGGATGTACAGCAAGGAAAAAAAGAAAGATATGTTTCCCCTGCTTACATTCCTACAAATAACAGACCAGTGATTGCAGGCTTTGGTCCAAGTGGTATGTTTGCAGCATTATTACTATGTGAATGTGGATGTAAACCTGTCGTTCTTGAAAGAGGAAAATGTGTTGAAAAAAGAGAAAAAGATATAGAGAATTTCTTTAAGCACGGTATTCTTCTTGAAGAAAGTAATATCCAGTATGGTGAAGGAGGTGCCGGCACCTTCTCTGATGGAAAACTGACAACACGTATGAAAGATATACGTGTAAAAAAAGTACTTGAAGAATTTATAGAAGCAGGTGGTGATCCTGCCATCTATTATCAGCATCGTCCTCATATTGGCACAGATATTTTACGTATTCTTGTAGAAAACATACGCAAAAAGATTATTTCCATGGGTGGAGAAATCCACTTTGAAACACGGCTGGAATCCATTGAAATCCATAATGGCAAAGTACAGGGTGTCATCACTAATACGGGTAAAATTGCATGTGATCATGTTATCTTATGTTGTGGGCACAGTGCCTCAGACACCTATGCCACATTATTTAATCAGGGTATCACCATGATTCAGAAAGACTTTGCGGCAGGTGTACGTGTAGAACACCCTCAGACCCTGATTAATCAGAATCAGTACGGAAGATATGCAGAGAACCCTTCTTTATCCGCTGCAAGTTATTCCTTAACTCACAGAAGTTCTAATGGAAGAGGTGTGTATTCCTTCTGCATGTGTCCAGGTGGCGTCGTTATTCCTTCTTCCACACAACAGAAATCTTTAGCAGTTAACGGCATGTCCTACAGCAAACGTGACGGTAAAAATGCCAACAGTGCCATTCTTGTACAGATTCCTGTCAAAGACTTTGATCAGGGACACCCATTAGATGGTTTTAAATTCCAGAAACAGCTGGAACAGAAGGCATATCTGGATCTGTTTGAAGCACCTGCAGAAAACATTCAGGATTATGTAGACCATAAAGCACCATCTGCTTTACGCATTCCTTCTTCCTATCCAAGAAACACACAGCTTACAGATATGCATACTTTATTCTCAAATGATGTGAATATTGCATTGGAAGACGGCTTTAAAAACTTTGATCATAAAATACCGGGATTTTTATCCAAAGGTATCATGACAGGTATGGAATCCAGATCCTCCTCCCCTATCCGTATTACAAGAGAAGAAGATGGACAGAGTATCTCTGGTAAGGGAATCTACCCATGCGGAGAAGGTGCAGGATATGCCGGTGGTATTGTCAGCAGTGCCGTAGATGGTATCAGACAGGCAGAAAACGTACTGGCACATATCAGAGAAACAGAAAAATAGTCAATCAGACACACAAGGGTTGTACAGCTGTACAACCCTTGTTTTTATCTTGAACAAACGAGAATACTCCCACTTCAATGCACGTGCATAAGTGGTGAGATGAATTACTTTTCTGGCACTTTTTTGGTATAGGCGATATGCCATAATACCAGTGGTATTAGCATATACCGGAAAAGGAGAAGAATATGTATCATTCTGTGAATGTACAGGTAAAGCAAGGAACTGCTTTGTTTCAATGGTGTGACTATAATGCGCACTGTGCCAACAACTTGTATAATGCTGCTCTGTTTCGTGAGCGTCAGATGATGACAAGCTCTAAAAAAACCATCCACGAACTGACGGATAACGAACTTGAAGCGATGAGCGAAGTAGAAAACACTAAGCAGTGGATGACACGTCCCAGAGAAGTGCCACCATCTGGTGTTATGAGCTATACCTTTTTGAATGATGTGATGAGATGTAATTGTAATCCAGACTATGGTTAAATTAAGTCATTATGATTAGTTTAGCTTAGAAGCCCCATCTTCAAACATGATGTCTTACATCTGTTAAGGTGGGGAGGTTCACATTTCTTTACACTGTACCCCTGTTGTATCCAAAGGAACTGTATGGAATTTCCAGGATGGAAACTTTGTCTGAAATACAGATATATCACACGGTTTAGTAGAAATACCTAAAATAGTAGATCCTGATCCACTGATCAGTACACAGCCCTGTGTCTGTTGTTTAAAAGCTTCTTCAAAGTCATCAAAGCCTTTAATCAGTGGTTTTCTGTATGGTTCATGAATTGTATCTTTTTCTGACAGAAGAATCTTATCCATATCCCCTGTCTCCATACCTTTACTTAAAGCAAGTACACAGGCAATATTGTTAACAACATCTTTTCTTGCATAAGAAGATGGTAATAATTCCCTTGCCTTTTCTGTACTGACTTCAAAGTCTGGTACAGCCAGTGTAAACAGCAGATCTTTATGTACCTGTAAAGGGAGTGTATGGTACTTACCTTCTGTACTGTAGGAAGCACATAATCCTCCGTAAATACATGGAGCCACATTATCCGGATGACCTTCTATGGCACTGGCAATCTGCAGAATTGTCTCTTTATCTACATGTTTTCCATATACTGCATAACAGGCTGTAATTCCTGCCACAATCAATGTAGCACTGGAGCCAAGTCCTCTGGATACTGGAACATCTGCTTCAAAACGTATATGTAAAGGGAGTTCTTTTACCTGCAGGTACTGACAGGCTTTTTTATAACTTTGAATGAACAGATTTTCTTCATTGGTATATTTTTCTTCTGTACCTTCCAGTACATACGTATCAGCAGGCTCTACATAGAAAGTATTGTACAGCTGTAAGGCAAGACCTAAACAGTCAAATCCCACACCTACATTGGCACTTGTGGCAGGCGTCTTAATGATGATCATGACCAATCTCCTTCATTCTTTCAGCAATGACATCCATTGCCTGTGACTTTTCAATGGAACGTGTAAAACGCACTGGCAAAGATTCCAGTGCCTGTAAATTTGCAGGAACTGGTACATCTGTCATCTTATGCAGTGCATGCATGGCTTCAAAACCATCTTCACTTTCTACATGTAATGCTTTCAGTACATCTTTACTGAACTTATACGGAGAAGCGGTGGAAAGAATAATACATGGTTCATTATTACCTTCAGACTGGTATTTCTTACAGACACTTAAAGCAACACTTGTATGAGGATCAATCAGTACATCAGATTCTTTGTAAGTATCATAAATAGTCTTTGCACATTCTTCCTCATCCGTCCAGTATCCTGCAAATACTTCCTGTATCTTTTCCAGTAAGAAAGATGGAATGGTATAGGATTTTTCTTTCTGCAGTTTTTCCATACAGTCCTTAACAAATGCATCGTCATATCCGCTCATCATGAATAACAGTCTTTCAAGGTTACTGGAGATTAGAATATCCATGGATGGAGACATAGTTGTCTTGAATTCTCTTGCAATAGAATACGTACCTGTCTGCAAAAAATCTGTTAAGACGTTATTGGAATTAGAAGCACAGATCAGTTTCTTTACAGGTAAGCCACTTTCTTTTGCAAGATACCCTGCAAGAATATCTCCAAAGTTCCCTGTAGGAACGATAAAGCTTACCTCATCTCCCAAGACAATCTCCTTATCTTTAACCAGCTGTAAATAGGAAGAATAGTAATACACAATCTGTGGCACAAGTCTTCCTACATTGATGGAATTGGCAGAAGAGATAGACACACCATCCAGACTATCCAGCACTTTCTTATCCTGTGTTGCCTGCTTCACAATCCTCTGACAGTCATCAAAGTTTCCTTTTAAAGCAATCACTTCCACATTCTTACCTGTTGTAGTACTCATCTGTCTTTTCTGAATCGTAGAAACACCGATTTCAGGATAAAACACGGTAATGGCAGTTCCAGGCACATCTTTGAAACCTTCCAGTGCTGCTTTACCTGTATCTCCACTTGTAGCAGTCAGAATAGAAATAACATCTGTATTGTTTTCCATTCTGCAGGCGGTAGTTAATAACCTTGGCAGAATTGTTAAGGCAATATCTTTAAAAGCACTGGTAGGCCCATGCCACAGATCCATTAAATATCCCTGTGGTATTTTCCTTAAAGGCACAATACTTTCATCATCAAACTTACTGTCATAAGCACCATATACCGCTGTATGTATATCTCCCTTTGAAAAATCAGGCAGGAATCCGGAAAGAATTCTTTCCGCAAGTTCCTGATAAGAACAGTCCTGTAAATCTTCTAAAGAAAAAGCAGGAATACTTTCAGGAGTGAACAGTCCACCCTCTGAAGATAATCCCTGAATAATGGCTTTATGGGAAGGCACATGCAGTTTTGTATTTCTGGAACTTGTATAGTTCATATCGTATCTCTCCTTGATAACTTGTATAAAAGATGATACTATGTCTTTGTTTTAAAAACAAGTGTAATTATTTTAAGTACATAAAGGGAGAGTCTATGTATATTGGTTTATTAGGTCATGGTGTTGTAGGCAGTGGCGTACAACAGATTATAGATAACAGTGATTCCGGGTTAAAAATCAAAAAAATCTTTTCGAGACATATTACCAAAGATCCTCGTTCCACTACAGATATTACGGATATTCTCGAAGATCCTGAAATAGATATTGTATGTGAATGTATGGGTGGAGAAGAACCTGCATTTACCTATATGTCTCTTGCATTACAGCATGGTAAACATGTTGTCACAGCCAATAAAAAAGCAGTGGCATTACATGCAAAAGAATTATACGATCTTGCAAAACAAAACCATGTCTGTTTTGGTATAGAAGCCTGTGTAGCAGGTGGTATTCCATGGATACATAATTTACAGCATATTCAGCGTGTAGATACCATTACAGATATACAAGGCATCTTTAATGGTACGACCAACTATATTCTTTCCGGTATCTTTGAAAACAACTGTTCTTTTGAAGATGCCTTACACCAGGCACAGCAATCAGGCTATGCAGAACAGGATCCTACAGATGATATAGATGGATATGATGTACGCTATAAGATAGCTTTATCCTATCTGACTGCTTTTTCTTCTGTAATAGATGTACACTCTATTCCTGTCTATGGCATACGTAATCTGAAAGACAGTGAAATTCATTATGCCAAAGACAATGGATATGTCATAAAACTCATTGGTAAAGCAGAAAAAGGAAAAGCTATTGTCTTACCTGTCTTTACTAAAAATACTACAATTCTTTCTTCGGTGTCTTCCAATTACAACTATGTACAATGTACTTCTCAATATCTGGGCACATCCTCTTATATTGGTCAGGGCGCAGGTTCCTTACCTACTGCACATAGTGTTGTTCAGGACTTAATGGATATAGAAACTAAGGCATACCCTGCCATAGAGAACTATTCATTACAGAAACTGGATACAGATTTTACAGGGAAATACTATATACGTACATCGGATATCTCTGCTTTTGAAGCTATCCCTCATACACAGATTGCTCCAGGCATTCTTATTACAGATACCATCTGTTATACAGTATTAGAAGCAGTCAAAGACAAAATTAATTTTCTTGCGGAGGTAGAACAATGATTAAAGTAACTAAATTTGGAGGCTCCAGTGTTGCCAATGCCATACAGTTTAAGAAAGTAAAACATATCATAGACAGTGATTCTTCAAGACTGTTTATTGTCACAAGTGCCTGCGGTAAGTCCAACAGTGAAGATCATAAAATTACAGACCTTTTATATTTATGTTATGCCCATGTACAGTATGGTGTATCCTGTGAATCCATCTTTTCTGAAATTGAAGAGAAATACTATAAAATCAAAGAAAAACTTGGTCTTACCATTGATCTGCAATCACAGTTTTCCATCATCAGATCTCAATTAAAAAAAGGTATCTCTCAAGATTACCTTGTGTCAAGAGGTGAATATCTCACTGCTTTATGTTTGGCAGAATATCTGCATGCAAAGTTTATAGACGCAAGAGACTGTATTGCCTTCTCCTATGAGGGAGAAATAGATCTTGAACGTACCAAACAGTTATTGCATCAGTATATTGAACCAGGTGTATGTACAGTCATACCTGGATTCTATGGTTCCTTACCAAACGGTGTCATCAAAGTCATGAGCAGAGGGGGCTCAGATATTACTGGTTCCATTCTTGCCAATGTACTGGATGCTCAGGTATATGAAAACTGGACAGATGTTTCAGGGTTCATGGTAGCAGACCCTCATATCATCAATAATCCATTACGTATTTCCTGTATTACTTACAGCGAACTAAGACAGATGAGTTACATGGGCGCCAACGTATTACACGATGATGCAGTGTTCCCTGTACGTTCCAAAAATATCCCTATTAACATTCGTAATACCAATGAGCCTGATAATCCCGGCACCATGATTATGAATGACTGCAGTGAATGGGACAAAAAAGAAACACCTCACTTCCTTACAGGTATTACAGGAAGAAAAGACTATACTGTTATTACTTTAGTGAAGAGTCACTCCTCTACAGAAGTAGGTTTCTTAAGAAAGATACTGGAAGTTTTTGAAGAATACCACGTATCTATTGAAAGTGTACCAATTACCGTAGATACCTTCTCCATCATCGTACAATCTTCTCTTGTAGAACCATATCTTTATGAAATCGCAGGCAAACTCAAAAAGACTGTACATCCTGATGAATTACATATAGAAGAAAATCTGGCTTTGATTGCTGTAGTAGGAAGAGCTATGAAGAAAGTACCCGGTATGTCAGGAAGATTATTATCTGAATTTGGCAGAAACCACATCAACATCAAAGTCATCAACCAGTCTTCTGATGAATTATCCATCGTTGTAGGTGTAGATGATCATGACTTTGAAAAAGCTATTCAGTGTATTTATGAAAAGTTTATTATCGAGGAAAGTAACAGATGAAAATAGGAATACTAGGTGCTACGGGTGCCGTAGGCAGACAAATGTTAGAATGCATTAAAGAAAGAGACATACCCACAGAAGAAATCAGACTGTTTGCGTCTGAAAGATCCAAAGGTCTTGTTATTGACGGTCTTACAGTACAGGTGGCAAATGAAGATACCATTCAGGGATTGGACGTTATGTTAGGTGCTGTATCCAATGCCTTATCCAAAGAATATGCTCCGTTACTTTTAAAACATCATATCTTATATATCGATAACTCCAGTGCTTTCAGATCCGATAAAGATATTCCACTTGTAGTTCCTGAAATTAACGGAGAGGATGCATTAAACCATCATGGTATTATTGCCAACCCTAACTGTTCCACTATCATTACTTTAATGGCAATAGCTCCTGTAGCTAAACTCACTAAGATTACCAACATCATTGCGACTACCTTTCAGGCAGTCAGTGGTGCAGGGATTCCAGGGTTAAAGGAATTACGTGAAGAAGAAAAAGCACTATATGAAGGTACAGAGTATTCCCCTTCCGTATTCCCCTATCCTATTGCTCACAATGTCATTGCAGAAATAGGCAGCTATTTAGATAACGGGTACACTACAGAAGAAATGAAGATGCAGAATGAAGGAAGAAAGATCCTTCATCTTCCTGATTTAACCGTCAACTGCACATGTGTAAGAGTACCTGTAGAAAGATGTCATTCCATCTCTGTCACCTTTGAAACAGAACAGGATATTTCTATTCCTGCTATAGAAGAAGCTATAGAAAAACATCCAGGAGTGGAATTATTAAAAGAAGGTATCCCGACGCCTTTAAAGACAAGCAATCAGGATACCGTATATGTAGGTAGAATTCGTATTTCTCCATGTCATAAGAATGAAAAAGTATTATGGTGTTGCGGAGATCAGATACGTAAAGGGGCTGCAAGTAATGCAGTACAGATACTGGAATATATACTGGCTCATCAGAAATGATGAGCTTTTTAGTTCTTCAGATCTACTTCAAAGTCATAACACAGCTCTTCAGATAAAGCAGTATTCATATGAATATGATAGAGTCTAGAACCCGGGGAATGTTGCTGAGTTGTCCAAGGAATCCATTCCATTTTTCCAGTACCACAATAAATAAATGGTTGTACAATACCATTCTCGTCTTTCGTTTTACGAATAAACAATAGTGCTTCTGTGCTAGTATCCAATTTAGCCTTTTCTGCTTCAGAAAGATTATTCTTACTCTCCCATTGGAATAGTGTTGGGGATAAGTATTTATCTAGATATTTTAATCTTTCCTCAAGCTTTGCATCTTTCTTTAAAGCCGCAAAGATAATTACTTTACCATCAACATAATACGTACCAAGCATAGTATCGTTAGGGCTTCTTAATAGTTGTACTTGTACTTGAGATTTTTTATAGGGAGCCCATAAATTAAACAACTGATGTGATGCATATTCTGTTTCATAGCGCGTTAAACCATATTCTAACAAATCTTCCATATACCTAGTAAACTCTATATCTACTGGCACGTCTAAGAAATACGCATTGTTTTCTACTTTTACAAATGTACTCTTCAGCAATAATTGCATTGCATGCTGGAATACTTTATCACAATACGCATAAATGCTATCTTGAAGTGTTTTAATCAACGCTTCTTTTTCTATTGCTCCTTGTAATAAAAGCTGTATGGTTATGTATTCATATGGTCTAACAATCGGCAACATATCGCTAAGATAAGCAATACACTTTTCTTGTCTTTCTGTAAATACAGGTAGATTATCTTCGCCAATAGCTTTTAAGAATCCATAATAAGAACATGTCTTAGCATTTTTCACCTTAATACTCATAAATCTTAATAGATCTGGTGCACATTCATTGTTCCAATACTCCATATGAGATGGATACACATCACTATGTATATACTTCTTATAATTTAAATAATCTTGTTTAATATACTCCAATCGATTGAAGTTTTCAGAATCAATATATTGTAGGATATCTTCTTTACTCAAAGGATCAAAATGAATTTCTACGCCATATTTTTCTAATCCTAACGCTTCAAAATCACTTTCCACCAAATTGTGCATTAGGCGTTTTTCCATCACTAAATTTTCAGATAAACTACCAAGTGCTAATACCATCTGCACACTACGTTTATAACTATTACCAATAAAGTCTAATACAGTAACGTATTCTTTACCTTCATATTTACGCAACCCTCTACCCAATTGCTGAATAAAGATTGTGCTACTTTCTGTAGGTCTCAAGAAGACAACCATATTCACACCTGGAATATCTACACCTTCATTCAAGATGTCTACTGTACACAAAACTTCTAATGGTGATTGATCATCTTGTAGTTCATTGTATACTCGAATTCTTTCACCTACTGTATTTCTTCCAGTTAAACAAGTTGAAGAATAGTATTTGCTTAAAGCTTCACTCATGGCATACGCATGGGTTACATTCTTACAGAAGACTAAAGCTTTTAACTTACCTTCACTTCTATGTTTTTCTATTTCTTCATGAATAAACTCAATATTTTCTTCAGACACCGCTTCTGTTTGAAACTTCATTTCCTCTTGTTTTGAAGCACCATAAGAAACCAATTGGTCTCTAACACCATAATATTTAAACGGTACTACTAAACCATTCATAATTGCTTCACGTAGTCTTAACTCATATGGAACATTTGCCGAGAACATACCTAGTACATCGGCATTATCCATACGTTCTGGAGTAGCAGTTAAGCCTAATAAAAATTCTGGTTTAAAGTACTCCAAGATACTGACATAAGTACTTGCAGTACTATGATGACATTCATCCACGATGATGTAATCAAATGCTTTTGGAGAAAACATCTCTTTATACTTAGCCATGGTTATATTACTAGCAAACAAGAATTGTGCATCTATGTCCTTAGCCGCACCTGTAAAAACACCATAAGAAACTTGTCCTCCAAAGATATGTTGGAAAGTTTCTTTTGCTTTAGATAAAATACTTCCCTCATGCACAAGATATAACATTCTTTTGGGATTGCATGCACGTACATCGAAAGCAGCTAAATAGGTCTTACCACTTCCCATAGCGGAAATTACAAGAGCTTTATCTACTCCCATAGCTCTATATCTATTTAATTCTTTTAATGCTTTTCTTTGCATGAAATTAGGTTTGATAGATTCTACCGGAAGATCATAGTCCATATCCCATCTTTCAATAGCATAATCAATATCTTGTGTATATTCTTTGATAATCTTCGTTGTTAGAGGATAAGTCTTATCCCATTTCTCTTGAAATTCATTCAGCATACTAGAAAAGACAAATTGTTCTTTCTTTCCTCTAACCACAACATCCCATTCAACGTTTTTTAGCAATGCATATCTTGTAATATTAGAAGACCCAACAATCAATTCACTTTCATCACCAAAGGTGAAGAAGTATCCTTTACAATGGTATCCTACAGGATACTGTGCACTATCCAAAAAAGAATGATGATCTAGATGACAATGAAATTGAGAGTATTTATCTTGCAAAGATAAAAACATACTTAAAGAACCTACATCTGTAAAATTCTGATAAGTACTTGTAATAATTCTACCTTTGCAACCTCTTTCTAAAGCATTATCTATATCTTTGATTAATAAGCTCAAACCAGCCATTTTAATAAAGCTCACCGAAAATAAGAAACTATCACATTCCTTAAGATCCTGCCTAACTCTATCTAAAAATGTTTGAGACGTATAATTTGTTAGAAATTCGTTTTCCATGATATCTCCAGTATATCAGGTTATAAAGTGTATAAAAAGATCAACCGTCTCAGGATGATCTATCTATTTCTTTTCGTATAAGAATTCTTTTCTATAGTACTACGGATTCCTCTGTCTTGTGCTATAATTTGAAACAATTATGAAATACATTATCAAAACATTCAACCAGCTTACACCAAAAGAAATACATCAACTCTACAAAGCTAGAATTGATGTATTTGTAGTTGAACAGAATTGTCCATATCCTGATGTAGATATGCATGATTTAGTATCTACGCATCTTCTATTATTGAATGATTCTGATGAATTACTTGCCTATTGTCGTGTACTTCCCGCAAACACGACATTTCCTACACCATCAATTGGAAGAGTATTAGCTTTACAAAGACACAAAGGCTACGCATCCATGGTCGTTCAAAAAGCAATCAATAGCGCAATCAATACATACAATGCTGATACAATTACAATTGAAGCACAGACATATGCTCGTACATTATATGAAAAACTTGGTTTCAAACAAACAAGTGATTCATTTTTAGAAGATGGCATTGAACATATACAAATGCAATATCACAAATAGTTTTTCATTACGAGATTTAATAGATGGATTCCTTTTCTTTCCGCTAGCTCAACACCTTTTAAGCAGCGATTACAGTCAACAATGATTGGCATATCTAATTCAACATCTTTGAAGTTGTCTTTCATGAGTTCTTTTTGTAATTCTAGCGGCAACGCAGAAATCTTTGTATCTGGATATGCTTTTAATTTTTCAAGCAGTGCATGATCTTCTGTTTCATAATGCAATGTACCACAATATACAGATTTTTCTTTGTTACGTTTTGCTTCCACTACATCCACATTCATTTTATGCAGAATACTTCTAACTGCCTTGTGTATTTCTGGATGATTTCGATCACGATAACAATCTTGCAGAAGCATCTTTTCATAGTTGTAATCTGGGAAATCAAAATCTTCCAGAGAGTCAATATATTCCCAAAGACTCATTGTTTTAATATTATCTTCAATGGTTTCTCTACAATGCTGACAAAAATAAACACCAATATCATCCTCATGAATTTCTCTTTGATCTCTTAAGCAGCATCCCGCAACTGCCATCTTTTCTTTCATAAGGTTTCTTACAACTTTCGCAGTTAATGGTGAAGCAATGGAAAAATTACAGCTTGGATAATAAATATACATATGTTTGCTCACTGGTATATTGCTGAAGACTCATAAAACAAGTCATTCACAATATACTCATCCTTTCTATCAATCCTGTTTAGCCGTGATTGATAACGGTTTGATGTATCTTGTAGAATATTGAAATATGTGAATGTGGATTTGTAGTTCTCCTTGTAGCTTTGCCTACTTCAGAAAGGTTCTTACCACGTCTTATTCCAGAACAATGATTAGTTAGATGAGTCTTTGAATTCGTATTTTGCACCAGGTTTTGTGGTTTAAGTGTTGTGGTGTTAAACACATCGCATATATTTTTGAAAGGATGTATTTTTATGTATTTAGTCGGTATTGACATTGGTAAACTCAAACACTCTTTTTGTCTCCTTGAAAAGGAAACAGGTGAAATTCTTGTTGAACCTGTATTCTTCAAAAACAACAGAGATGGATTCAATGCGCTGCTTTCTTCCTTTAAGCATTTACCTCAGAAAGATATTCTCATCGGTATGGAAGATACAGGTCACTATAATCTTGCTTTACTGAAGTTTCTCTTAGATAGAAACTATCAGGTTGCATTAATCAATCCTGTAGCTACTGATTTCACCCGCAAAATACAGGGTGGAATCTCTAAGAACGACAAGCTGGATACTCTGACTATCTGGGATGTATTAGCTTGTGAACTACCCAAGGCTAAAGCACTTGGGGGTCCCACCAGAAACTTCTAAATACTGCGCCAGTTGTTCCTGGGTAATCCTGCTTTCTTTGCGTAATGTCTTTACTCTTTCATGTATCTTCTTATCAGATATCTCATTCCCTCCTGCGTACAATACTTTATGTACCCGTAGTATAACATCATTGTCATATTTTTAAATATTATTAAACCATCTTTTATGACATTTATTCCGTACAAACATATACATCTCTTTAAAATGGAACTTATGCCCTCCCGTTAATACATGCAAACTTGTTTGCAAAATGTAATGACTGTGTATGCACATCAAAGTAATACAAATGATCAGATAAGAAATCTCTTTCTTCCACTACATCTTTGTTTGCATTATGTATGGTATTTTCCACTCTTGTTATATCCTTCATATTTTCACTGTCTTTTAAAAGAATCAGTTCATGTACAGATGAAGGAATGACATAGAAGTTACCCTGCATCTTTTCTGCTAATTTCTGCTGTGCTTCTTTATACCACAATGCCGCAGCTCCATAACATCTGTCCATATTTGTTAAGACCATGGCACCATAAAAGAAGGAATCTTCTGATATTTCTGTCCCTATGACATCTTCAAAAGACATTAAAGAAACAGTATTCTGTATAGCCTGTTCATGTAACTGTTCTTCACTGATACCATAGTCTTTTAACATTTCATAGGTAATATGTGCTCTTGCTGTTTTACCATTCATCGGATGAAGTTTTATCACATAGATTAATGCCAGATCCTCTACCAGTCTATGTGGTCCTTTTTCTACTCTTTGCTGATGTTTTTCCGCATTCACCATAGCTATGGTGATGTCCTTGCGGATATTTTCATACTTTTCAAGTTTTCCTGTATTTTTAAAAGAATACTTCACAAGGGTATCCACCTGATCTGCCACTTCTTCCATTGTTACACCAGTCTGATAAAAGGCATACAGCTGATCAAGGTACAGATGGCATACTTTATCAATAATAAACAGTGGTCTTTCCTGTTGTGTATCTACAATGCATGCATAGGCAGGATATCTTGCTTTCACAGTATCCAGTAAGTCGTAAGTGAATGTGTCCAGGTTCATCATAATTTTCTTCTCCTTTGTTATGAACGAAAGAAAAGATCTGTTGTCTTACAGATCCCTCTACTATAGATATTCACTTTTTTATAAAATTATGTTTGTTTTCTTTTGTTTTTTACTCAGTAATTGTCTTTACTTTAAAAGTAAAGTACAGAATATGCAATATCCACACACATCCAAGTACCATACATCCCATAAATATTCCCTTTGCACTCATAAGTATGAAACCTGTACTCATCAGTAATGTCACAATACACATAATACGTATTTTTGCCTGTTTACGCATGCCCTTACCTTCCACATAGTCTTCCAGATTTTCTTTATACAGCTTTGTATTTTGAAACCATGTATGCAATCTTTCAGAAGATCTTGCAAAACAATACGCTGCCAGTAACAGAAATGGCACAGTTGGCAAGATTGGCAAAACAGCACCCACAGCCCCTAAAGTAACAGAAACACACCCAAGAATCACATACAGTACTTTTTTCATTCATAACCTCCGACAATAGCAGTTAGCACAAACTAACATATTGAGATAAATATAGCTGTTTCCGATAGTTAGAAACAGCTAACTGATGTGATATTACTGAAATCAAAGACAATTGTCAATACACTTAGAGTATATATTTACGTATCAGATACACAGGTGTGCAGCTCCACGCATGGCAATAACTGTTGATCATGGTACTGCCATAAGGAGAATAGTCAGGATGATCCGGATCAAAGGCTTCAAAGAAAGTATCTCCTCCAAGATCTATCATCTTTCCCCAGTAAGATTTCATTAAAGTGACAGCTTCTTCTTTCATGTCTGATACAAATAAAGCCTCTGTGATATGGTGATACATATATGGTGTCGCAATGCCCTGTACAGGGAAAAATCTTTTTACAGCTTCCTGCATGATGGCATGATTTTCTTCTTTGGTAAAGGTAGAGGATAACACCATCCAAACCTGTGTAGCAAGATTGACTTCTTTTGAATAACAACGTATGACATGTTCTTTTTGATCATACAGATGTGTACGTATTTCATTTTCCATCTGGTGCAGCACAGAGACATACCGTTCCACATTCTGCTCCATCTGCTTTCCAAGGGATATTAGTTGACGTAAAGCATAGATGGTAACTGCACTGCCACAGACTTCTTTATCAAAGGTATCTGACCAGTCCACGAAAACCGGGAAATCTTTTTGCATATGAAATCTTCCTTGTTCATCCACACATTGTAAGCAGGCATCCACATCCTCTGTAAGTACAGGATAGATTGTCTTTAAAAATGAGATATCCTTTGTTTCATGGATGTAATCATAAACAGTACTGATCAAAAACAAACTGTAATCATACAGGAAAGTGTCATCTGGAATATATGCAGGTTTTACAAACACATTGGCAGGAACTCTTCCATCTTTGCACCGCATACCACAGAATAAAGCAATACAACGTTTAACAATATCTGTTTGTCTGTAACTGGCATAATTGCTTAATGCCTGTAATCGTAAATCTCCCAGCCACAAACTTCTGTCTCTTTTAGGTCCATCTTCAAAAACATCCTGCATGCATTCATGCAATGTATGAAGACCTGTACTATAGATTTTCTGTAACTGTACATCCTCCATACATGGTATCTCTGCTTCTTTTGCACTGCTTATGGCATCCGCAACAGGATGTGCAAAGACCACTTTCCATTTAGGAGATGTATCCAGAACGTCTATTCTTACATAACGGAAACTGTATCTTCTTTCCAGCTGTAACGTACATGGCAACACATCTTTATGAATACGTTCTTCCTGAAACCATGAAGAACTTAACCATCCCTCATAGGTACTGCTGTCTTCTTCTATTTCACATGCCATCTCACAAAACTTCACAGCGATATATAGTGGTGCATCCACAGGAGAGCCGACACTTGTCATATCTATAGAAAAAGTACCTGTAATATGTTCGCCAAAATCCAGTATCAGACTGTCTCCCTTTCCATAGGCACGTGCCCAGTCTGTTTCCACCTGCTGTACACCCCATCCTCCAAGTTTTTCAGGATCTTTCACACACTTTACAAAATGTACTTTTGTTTTAGGTGTATGAAACAATTCTGGTGTATTGTCATCTGCTATTTTCAACACTTCTTCATTATGATCAAACTGTAAATTATGATGTATCTGAAAAGAAAAACTCATAGTATTACCTCTTATTGAATATAGTCTTATTGTACACTGAGCAAAATGAAACTTTGTGAAAACCAGATTAACGAGCTTTGCATTTTAATGAGTATTTCAGCATGTATGTCTCTTATTCCTTTTTCATTGTAACTGTAGATACCATTCAATTCCATTTCCATAGTAAAATATTCTGATTTTTCAGAGTGTATCCTCTTTTCATCAGAACATTTTCATCATCACTACATTTACAAATTATTGAAATCTGACAGATTGAAAGCTCACTTCACCTGACTCACAAATCAAACGTACAGATAAGATTCCTTCTTTGCATACTGGAAAACAGAGAGTTTGATTTTCATGAATTCTGTATCTGATTTCGTTTACTTCAGCAAACAGTTCAGCATCATGCAAATCCAAACCTTCTATACTACATTCAACATGAGTTTTAGTACATACAACACTATAAGTGACATATTCGCCTTTACTCAAGACAAGATGAAGACGATTATAATCACCATATTTAGGAACAGGTTCATAGGCAATACCTTTAAACTCGCCTTGTTCATAAGCTCTTTTCCCATCTTTCAGTATCATTTGAAAATGATCTTCTCTGCGGTATCCATTAAATGAACAATATGGATACTTTCCTTTATGAGAGTCACTGTTCCAATCATACCCTATAGCCGGTATGCTTAATGGAACCGTCCTGAGAATGGCATGCATTTGGTCTTCATGGATTTCACAATTTTCAAACTTAATGTTTTCGAGATATGCATCAAAAATTTTCATTGCTTCTGCATAAGATGGTTTTGAAGCGCCTTGTTGAACGTACTCTACCACTTTATGAAAATCTTCTGGCAGCTGATAAGTACATAGTGTTGGTGCATTTGGTCTTTCCACTGCTTTATGACACCAGATATTGAATCCCATATCATTTTCTATCAACATTCCACAAAGTACTGAAAGCCAGTGCTTAGAACCACCTGTTTCTCCAACCCATACAGGCACATTCAACCTTTCTCTTTCTGCAAGTATCGGTCCAAGTAAGCCTAGATCAGGAAGAGATTCATAAACATGGAAAGTCAGCACCCAGTTATGACATAGCGGATCCATATCTTCTGTAAAGATATCTGCTCTTTTTGCAAAGCGGTGTCCCTGCAAAAAAATCATATGTTTCTGATCTACTGAACGAATTTCATGAATGCATTCCTGATAGAAATCCAGCAGTAAAGGAATATAAGAATCCCACTTTGGTAAAGCAATTGGCTCATTCAACAGTTCATATCCGGCAATAGCTGCTTTGTCTTTATATCTTTCAGCAAGTGTTTTCCAGACAAGAACTGTTCGATCCCAGCCTTCTGCATCCATAAATAAATGAGGATAATTATCCACACCATCATCACAACCTACAGCACTTTGTCCTGCACACGCTGCATGCATATCCAGAATGACATAAACCTCATATTTCTCACACCAGTCAATCACCTGATCCAGAATACGAAAATTTTCTTCATTCCATACAATTTCTGGCTCTTCTTTAAGAAATGCGCGTGCTATAAAAGGTAATCTCACAGAGTTAAAACCGCATTTCTTAAGATGTTGAATGTCTTCTTCAGCAAAGTAATTACGGTAATACTGACTCCAGAAAGATTCTGCATACCTTACACCACACACTTCTGTAATTGTCTGATGAATCGTTCTTGCACGATCCATTCCTTGTGCTCTCATAAACGGTTTGAAGTCAGCATGAAATCCACCGGTTCCAAAAAGGAAAGCTTCCTGTACCATCCAGTTTCCTGCAGCATACCCTTTCAAAATTACTTCTTCTCCACACTCATTGACGATTTTTTTATGACTTGTTTTTAAATACTGCATTCATCTTCTCCTTTTTATCAGTTTGTGCATATTCTTTCAAAACTGCCTATTGTGCTTTTTCCACTTCCATCTTTTGCTTATCCAGCACTTTGACAAATGGCAGGAAAATAAGAATATCTGTCACAAACAATACAATTTCCAGAACAGATAATGTAATACTGCCATTTAACAAGCCTGTAGCTATCATCGGAAAATTAAATACTGTAACACCTGCATATTTAGCCACAATACCAATGGAACACGCTGCATAAGCAAGTATGAAATTAATAACCGGACATAAAATCCAAGGAATAATCATGACAGGATTCAGCATAATTGGTAAGCCAAAAATCATTGGTTCACTGATTCCAAATATTGCCGGTGCAATAGCCACTTTACCAACAGTCTTTAACTCTTTAGATTTAGCAACCAATAATACACAGACCGCAATAGCAGGATAAAAACAAGCTATTGTTGTACTATAAGACATTGCCATACCAATTGTATTTGGAATAGCCTGTCCTGCTGCATAGGCCGCCTGATTTGCACCATCCAGCGCAAATAATACTGGTGCAGTGATACTCGAAATAAAGCCAGGATGAATACCAAGTCCCCAAAATATCTGTGTCAGAATCTGACAGATAACATTAGAGCCAACACTTCCACCAAGTAATGTCTGTAATGGAATCTGCAGTAAACCATATAAACAATCAAAAACGGTTCCAAAAGAGGTCAATGCGAAAATCATGCGCACCAAAATTGCAAGAATAACCAGAACAAACCCTGGAATCAGCGAAGCAAAAGATTTAGATACATATTCCGGTGTACCTTCAGGCATTTTAATTGTTATATTTCTGTCAGTAATTGCTTTGACAACTTTTACAGTGAGAACAGCCAGTAAAATACCTACTATCATCCCTTTTGTGCCAGTATAGTCAAATGCAAGATAAGAACCAATTTCTTCAGTAGCATAGGAAGGCAGTAATATGAAATACACTACTACTGCAAGGATACCTGACAATTTGGAGTGCATTCCCTGTTTTTCTGCAAATGTTCTGGCAATACCATAAGTAAAATACACACCCAACATATTTGTTGTTGCGTTAATAACCATTGATAGTGCTGAAGAAAGTCCTGTTGATTGTATAAAGCTCTGCCAAAAATTCACCGGTAATCCAGAAAAAAGACTGGCAAATGCGCCAATAATAATTACCGGCAACATTACCATGATGCCTTGTGAAATACTCTGTAAATATAAGTTTCCTGATATCCTGTCACTGAGTAGAGTAAGTTTATCAGTGAATGTTGTTTTTGTTTCCATGTGTTTTCCTTTCTGAAAGTATTCGATTTTCAAAG
This sequence comes from uncultured Bulleidia sp., assembly GCA_934754415.1. Classification (GTDB taxonomy): domain Bacteria; phylum Bacillota_I; class Bacilli_A; order Erysipelotrichales; family Erysipelotrichaceae; genus Bulleidia. Next base: position 2,758 of record CAKVIS010000018.1, on the reverse strand, counting down.
AAATACTCCTTTCCACTCACTTTATCCGGCCGAAATAAAAAGAGTTGCTCTAGATAGTGTATCTCTTGACGTTTTCACTATAGCAACCCTTGTTTCTTCCGTTAATCTTAAAAGATACGAATTCTTTCTTTTGAACTAAACAGACCTTGAATTGTTTAGCTTGCGTATACTTTCTCTGTAAAAGATATTCGGCTCAGTATAAATTTTCTGTGTTTTGATTTCCCCTGATTGTATTTTTTCCACCATTCTCCTTACAGCTGTCGTACCAATATAGGAATAATCCGGTTCCACACTTGCAAGTGGAGGAGTCTGCTCCAGACACAGTGGAAGATTATCAAATCCCGCAAGAGAAAAATCCATATGTAATGCATTTGCAACTGCCATAAAAGAAACAGCAATTCTATCATCACATGCCAGAAAAGCTGTAGGCATCGGAGCTGTTCTTTTAGACAGTTTCATAAGAAATGCACGAATTTCTTCTACAAATTCACTTTTATTCTGTCGTTCCACCATACAGATTATTTGTCTGTCAAATTCCAGATTATTAGCAGTTAATGCATTTTGATATCCTTGCATTCTTTCGTTATAGACTCCTGTCACACCACCATGAATAAACCCAATTCTCTTATGTCCATAATCAATCATTTTCTGTGTCAACTGATATGCCGCATCATGATCATTATTTTTTACGAAGTCAAATTCAGGATTTGTAAATGACGCATCCACAATCACAAAAGGAATATTGATATATGTATGTAACCATTTCAAATCCTCAGGCAGTAAATCCCACCCAAGAATAATCATACCATCACAATCAGATATTTTCTGAATATACCCAAATCCTTTTTCTTTATCCTTTTCCCATATATGATTCACTGAAATTTTATAATGAAGGAACCTGCATTCATTCTCCATCGCATGATACAGATGTTTGAATTTCGGAACATCGTCTATTGTTTTGTTATCCGAAAGAACCCTTCTTTCAAAAACAACAAAACGTATCAGATAGTTTTTCTTATGATATCCAGATTCTTCAGCAATACGTAATATACGTTCTTTGGTTTCTGTGCTTAACATATGATCTTTTCCGCTTAGTGCATTCGAAACAGTGCTTTTACTGACACCTGCTTTTTCAGCTATTTTTTTCATTGATATTCTTTTCATTTTCCATACCTTATGTCAACTACCCGCCAATGAATTGGCAGGCTTGTTGGAGACCAATCCAGGTAACATAAGAACTGCTACTTAGACAGTCGCCATAACAACTTACCCAGATACAGCGAACTTGCTTATCCAGCCTCAGCCAGATGAACAGAGGTTCACCAATTAGATAGGCGATTCCGTAGGGAGTTGCCAACCTACGGGAGTGGAAACTGCCACTCACAGACTATTGTCAACGGATACGGGCACACCCGCTTCTTTCAGAAGTGCAATCCCAATGTTTTTAATATTCATAGCTGCGTTATAGTCACGAATGTGATGTGTTCCACACTGTGGGCAATTCCATTCCTCCTGACCTAACGTAATGCGTATATCTCCATGTGACACATAACCACAATTAGAACACGTTTGCGTGGTGTTCTTGGGATCAATCAAAAGGAAAACTTTGCCTCGTTTTGACGAACACCACACGCACTCTGTAAGAAACTTTCTCCATCCACTGTCCGAGATTGCTTGAGCAAGCTTGTGGTTCTTAACAAGATTACGAACTTTAAGGTCTTCTGCAAACAAATAGTCGTGGTTTTTGACTTCCCAGTTTGCAACTCTCCTGATAAAGTCGAGTCTTTGATTAGCCACATGCTTGTGTATCTCAGCAATCTTCAGACGTTGTTCTTGATAATTCTTACATGTGTGATAATCACGTCCATCTCGTTTAGCAGCTTCCCGCTTATGAGACAGCTTACGCTGTTCTTTCTTGAGTTTAGCTTCTGCTTTACGTAGAAACTTTGGAGATGGAATTTCTTCACCATCTGAATCATACAGAAAATTGGTGAGGTTCATGTCCATGCCAACAGCTTTCTTCGTTTGAGGGTAAACTGTATGAAATGGTGTATCGGATGCAAGTGAAAAAGAAAGATATGCATTTCCACATGAATCCAAAGTGATTCTAACGGTTCCAATTCTCGTGAAATCTTTTCTATTCAAGACAGACTTGATTTCTTTGTCAGAGCCTTTGATACGTACTCTACCAAGGATTGGCAAAATAACGTGACTTTTATCAATGAAACGAACACTACCTTCGTAAAGCCCAATCACAGTTGGATCATTATTGAGTTTCTTGTCATAATGGCAATTAGTTCCATAACTGTAATTGTTATCTTTCTTATGAAATGTAGGTATACTTGTTCCTTTTACCTTTTTGAATTGTTGCCACGCATGAGAATAATCCTTCTTTGCATTGGCAATTGCATATCCATCAACAAGTGAATCATTCAAAAAAGGAACAGCATTTCTAAGAGAGGTAGTCGTAGCATATGTATCTTTCAGATAAGACATTCTTGCACGATCAGTTGGACTATACGGAAGTGTCTTTACCAACTTATGCTTTCCCGGTCAACAGCTACAAGCCTGTTATACACAAATCGTGCTATTCCGCCATTTTTCTTGACACAGATTTTCTGCTTGTCAGACAAATAAGCACGCACTAGTAAGCCTCTGTTATATGTAAGCTCGTTCATTGATTTCATGAGTAAATTTTCTCCCATTCTTTCAGATATTTCAAGAGATATGGGATACTCACTCCTCTAAGAACCGTACG
>CAKVIS010000017.1 GCA_934754415.1 uncultured Bulleidia sp. | reverse complement strand
GGATCGTTATACTCCATACCCATTAATGCATTGATTAATGGCAATGCAAATGCAGGGTCCTGGAAAATGAACTTGAACAATCTGTCTTTATACTGTCTGTTTACTTTATGTCTGGTTTCTTCAATAGGCATATGCTATGACCTCCTCACTACCTATATACACAAAAAGTGAGGAATTCTTCTTTTGCAATTCAAAAAAAAGAAAAAGACTCTTTTGAAATGAACTGCAAAGCTTGTTCAACTTTCGAAGTTCATTTTATCATCAGAGTCTTAACAGCACATGCCAGTAAATCCGTCTTTGAATAGCACTTTTTCAAGTAATGTGGACATAGCCTGCCAGCTATCCAGAGCTTCCTCCATATTCACATTCACAAAGCCCTGTTCGTCCATAAACTGCAATACTTTCTTTTCTTCTTCAAGATATGCCAGAAAATCAGTCTGTTCAGGATGTACTGGTTCTACACCAAAATAGGCACATGCCTGTCCGTCGGTACGCTTTTCCATTACCACACCCGGTCTTAAATGTGTATGAATAAACTCCAGACATTCCTCTTTATTTTCCAGTGTATGTATCCCTGAAACACCTATGGAAGATGGCATATCCTTAAAGGAAACCCCATAGATTTTTGTATATGGATACAGACCACTCTTTAAGAAAGAATCCAGAATATTTCTTCTTGTTTCTAAAGAACGAATGGATTTCTGTAATACCGTCTCAAGTTTCCTGTAAAACTGTTCTTTTGTGTCTGTTTCTTCTTTTAGTTTCTGCAGATTCAATGTCACCATACCAATGGAACTGTGCATCATAGACTGTCTTGCAAAATGAATGGTTCTGTATTTCTTTTGCACTTTCAGTAATAGGTCGTGCACAGTACTTTCTGCAAACAGATCTTCTTTGTTAACTTTAAATACTACGACAGGATATTTAAAGATTTTATCTTCGTAGTCTCCTTCTTCCATCACTTCCAGCAATGCCTGCTGTACAAGCTGCTGTTCAAGAGCACACTCTTCAAAAGTAAAAGATTGTTTTACTCCTGCTATGTATGGATGTGTATTTTTCAAATCAGCCGGGATTGATCCGTCACATTCAATGATTGTAAACGGAGGTTTGGAACCCCAGCGGCTCGGCACATTAATACCATAAATAAAGGTCTGCAGATTCTGTTTGATTTCTTCATATGGCAGCTGATCTTTTTTTACAAGTACCGCAAGATAGGTATCAAAAGAGGAAAAAGACTGTGATCCTGACCATTCATTCTGTAAGATACCCAGAAAGTTGACCATCTGTGAACAAAGAGTAGACACATGTTTTCCAGGACCTGAACAGATATTCCCATTTACCGGCAGGATTCCTTTTTCAAGTAATTCTGCTACAGACCAGGCTGCTCTTCTTGAGGCAAACATATCCAGATCGTGAATGAAGATTTCCTTGTCTTCATAGCTTTTGACAATGTCTTCCTCATAGATATCACTTAACCAGTAATTTTTTGTTAACATACCGGAGTTATTTAAAATCAGTCCGCCTACGGAATACGTATCCTTGCTCATACCCGCAAGATAGGTAGAAAAGATTTTTGTATATTCATGAGAATTGGTTTCTATCTTACGGACATTTTCTCTTTGTTTACGATACAGAATATATGCCTTTGCCACATCATAATATCCCGTATTGGAAAGAACTCTTTCCACGCTGTCCTGAATATCTTCCACTCCGATGATATCGTCATGAAGCTGATTGCAGAAATCGCTGGTCACTCTTAAAGCTATACATTGAATCACATCTTCAGAATAGGGCTTGGAACAGGCAATAAAGGCTTTGGTGATAGCCTGTACGATTTTATCTAAAGTAAATGGAGCAACTGATCCATCTCTTTTCATTACTTTGTACATCGATTTACCTCCTGATTTCCACCCTGGAAATGTATTGTTGTGCAATTTCCTTACGCTTCTGAAGTTCTTCTTCACTTAAAGGATGATAAATTCTGGAAATCACAGTATCTCCATCCTGATAATTGCGTAAAACATAGACAGGAATACCCTGCAGTTCTTTTGCCATGATTTCCATTTCTTTTGCAGTATGCAGTTCTTTAATCAAGGTTGTGCACACTTCATAGTACACATCACTGTTTTTCAGGATGGCAAGACTTTCCATAACACTGGCAGTATTGGCACCTGTCAGAAACTTCATCTTACCCTTACCTGCTTTATAGTCCAGTACTACTTCATCTACTGCGCCTGTGTCAATACAGGCCTGTAACACTTCGGGATAACAGCCATTCGTTTCCAGTCTCACACGATACCCAAGCCTGTGCACCTGTTCCATAAATGGCAGTAATCCATCCTGAAGACACGGTTCTCCACCTGTAATCACCACCCCGTCCAGCTGTGTTTTTCTCTGCTGCAGATAGTGAAGCACTTCTTCTTGTGAAATACAGCCTGCATTTTCTGGCACAAACACAAGATCTGACACATAACAGTATGGGCATTTCAGATTACATCCTGACATATACACCACAGCACTTGTACGTCCTGGAAATTCACGAACACTGAATTTAGTGAATTTTCCAATACGTAACGGCGGTGTCACTTCTATTTCATCAGATAATGTCTTACTTCTCTGACAGATTTTATCCAGTTCTTCTTCAAACTGCGCACTGTCTATTCCTTCAAACATCTGTGTTCTGTACACATTTCTGAAGGCATATAAAGTATTCATAATGGATACTGCCTTTTCGGTTGTATACAGTCTTCTGACACGTTTATCCTTACTGTCCTGCTGTACAACCACATATCCCTGTTCCTGCAGTTTCTGAATTGCTTTGGTGGTAGTACCCTTATCCACTTCAGAAATCTTAGTCACTTCCTGCATGGTACAGCCTTCATTTTCATTAATAAAAAACAGAAACAATAACTGTCCCCATCCTATTCCGTATTCCATCATGACACGATCAAAAAACTTCTGTGTGTTTCTATAAAGTACAGATAGATTGATCATGAAATTCCCTTTAGTTTGCATGATTAAACTATACTCAACATTTCTCTTTTTGTAAAATAGAGGTATGCGACATACATTCTCTTTTACATGTTTACGTCTGTTTTCCTTTACAGGAGGTATCCTGATACCTGCATGGTGTTTCATGCGATATCTTGCGTTTTCTTCCGATATACAGCCATTTATATGTATCGGACTGCTTGTCATTATCTGCAGTGTTTCTATATTACTGTATGCCACAAGATTCAGACATTACTCCTTAAAATACATTGATTCTCTTTCCGGAGAACAGTTTGAACAGTATGTCAGACACTACTTCCATCATCACGGTTACAGACACATTCACACCACACAGACTACACGTGACTACGGGGCTGACATCTTAATGAAAAAAGGCTTCCACAAGATTGTTGTGCAAGCCAAAAGATATGATCGTAATATCGGTGTACATGCCATACAGGAAGTTTTAGCAGCCAAAGCCTACTATAACTGCTCCAAAGCCATCGTCATCACCAATCAGTATTTCACAAACAGTGCAAAACAACTGGCAGAAGTCAACCATGTGCAGCTTATAGATCGAGATGCTCTATACTTTTAAAGATTACCTGATCAATTGGTAACAGTTCTTCCATACAGACATCCTGTACAGAAAGCCATCTGGCATCTTCATGTTCCAGAAGTGCATACTCACTTTGCAAAGAACATAGATAAGCATGCATATGCATGTAAAACGAAGGATATGGCATTTCAAATCTGCCAAGATACTTTTCTATATGAATACGTGCATGCAGTTCTTCTTCTATTTCTCTGTGTAAAGCTTCTTCCAGAGTCTCGTCTGATTCCTGCTTGCCACCTGGAAATTCCCAGCCATCTTTACATTCTCCATAGCCTCTTTGAGCAATAAAAATCTTATGGTCTTTATGGATGACCGCACAGACCACTTCCAGTATTTTCATAGATTCTCCAGTACTTCCTTATATTCGTTTAAAACACCCTGTAATTCTTCAAGACTGCTCACATTGCACATCTTTACTTTATATTTTGCAGCAAAAGGAAGTCCACCTATAAACCATGGTGCAATGGAACGCATCTGATGAATACCGATTCTTTCCGTTTCATAGGCACATAAATCTCTGGCATAGCTGTAACACAATGCCAGTTTTTCTTCATAAGAAGGTTCTGTATACTCTTGACCTGCAAAGTGGGCATGAAGCTGAGACAGAAAGAATAGTCTGCCTATCAATCCTCTTCCAATCATAATGGCATCCACATGGGTTTCTTCAAACATTCTTTCTGCATCCTCTATGGTAGTAATATCCCCGTTCCCAATAACAGGTACACAGACAGCTTCTTTGACCATACGGATATAGTCCAGATTGGATTTCCCTGTATACATCTGTGAACGTGTACGACCATGGATGGCAATCGCATCTGCCCCTGCCTGTTCCATCTTCTTTGCAAACCTGTCACAGCAGATATGCTGAAAATCATATCCTGCCCTGATTTTTACTGTCACGGGTTTATCTGTATTATCTTTGACAGCTTTAACAATATCAGAAGCCAGCTCTGGATACTGTAATAAATAACTTCCGGCATGGGCTTTTAATACCTTGGTTACAGGACATCCCATATTGATATCAATGATGTCACAGTCTGTGTGTTCCGTTAAATACCTGCTGGCTTCCCCCATGGTGACAGGATCACCGCCGAAAAGCTGTAAAGATACAGGATGTTCACCAGGCACAATTCTGCACATTTCAAATGTCTTCTTACTCTGATAATGCAAAGCTTTATCGGAAATCATCTCCGATACCACAAGTCCTGCACCATATTGATGGGCAATGTTTCGGTAAACCGGATTGGAGATTCCTGCAAGAGGTGCCGCTACCAGTCTGTTACTGATTTCCACATCCCCTATTTTCCACATTTTCCCTCTTTAATCTGCTGCAGTTCTTCTACAGAATACGTATAGGTTTTATTGCAATACTGGCACTGGATTTCCACAGGCTTTCCCTCAGCAATCATTTCCTCAAGATCTTTATCTGGCAATGTCATCAAGGCATTACCATAGTTCTGTTTACTGCATCCGCAATGATACTGTACCTCTTTGTGTCCTAAAATTTCAGCACCTTCAAATAACTGCAATACCACACTGTCAATATCTGTACCTTCAGAAATCAGATGTGTCATGGAAGGCATGGAACCAACAATCTTCTCCACAGCTTCAATGGTTTCTTCCTTAGCACCCGGCATCATGGAAATAATCATTCCTCCACTTGCGGATACTGTACCATCAGGTTCTACCAGCACACCTACAGATACAGCACTTGGTATCTGTTCACTGACTGTAAAGTAGTACGCAAAGTCTTCTCCGATTTCTCCTGACTGTAACTGAGAAATCCCGGTAAATGGTTCTTTTAAGCCCATATTACGTGTCACTGTTAAAGAGCCATCTGTACCTACAGCTTTACCTACATCCAGATGTCCATCTTCTCTTACAAGATATACATTCGGATTGGCAATAAATCCTTTAACATCTCCGTTACCTTTACCAATGGTTAATATCGTACCTGCTTCACCCTTACCATTAATGACACAGGTAATCTGTTCATTTTCACTTTTCAGATCTGATGCCATTAAAGCTGTCACACTGAGTGTTCTCCCCAGTGCCGCTGCACTGGTTGGCATACAATGATGCACATGGACTGCCTCCTGCACCATAGCTGTTGAACACATGGCATGGATTCTTACTTCTTTGTTAAACGCATCTGCTATGACAATTCCGTCTTTCATTTATTAAACCTCCTGTAGATTCTCTCATTGATCTGTTTCATCTTTTTAGGATCTATCTTGATGACTTTCCTGTCTGCTGTCAATATCCCATTGCACTCTGTTTCCACATCAGAAAGCTGTGTGTAGATACATCCGCTGAGTCCTTTGGAAATATTCTGTACCACATCGGTATCATACACTTCACTGACGGCACGACTCAGATCCACTTTATCTGAAAACTTCTTATATCCAAAAACCTTTTTTACCTGACAATGACTTGCTTCGGCATAGGAATAGCCCCCAAATTCTGATAACAGTAAGATACGGTTATCTGGTTTTGGCACATGGAAATTGTGGAAATACACATGGCGGCTGTTAAAATCTCCACACCCCTGATCATGCCATCCGCTGGCACTGTCAATCAGTCTTGTTGTGTCATATTCCGCAATATGTTTTGTAATACGTGCTGAATCAAACTGTCCCCATCCTTCATTGAACGGGACCCATGCAAAAATACATGTGCAGTTAAATAATGTATCCAGCATTTCATCCAGTTCATGCATATACATATCTCTGCTTAATTTTGCACTTCTTCCAAATCTTGCATACTTTTTATCGGACAGTGTACGTATATTCAGAAATAACGGTAACGCCTGATGATAGAGACAGGAGAAAGTACTTCCACCATTCGGCATGTCCTGCATCACCAACATTCCCAGTGTATCGCAAAGATAGTACCATCTTCTGCATTCCACTTTGACATGTTTTCTCAGCATGTTAAATCCCATGGATTTCATGGTCTGTAATTCATACAGCATGGCCCCTTCACTGGGATATGTATACACGCCATCCACATTGTACCCCTGATCTAAAACACCGGATAAAAATAACGGTTTATTATTCAGAAAGAATCTTGTATACCCGTTACCATCTTTTCCACTGGAAAACTTGCGCATTCCAAAGTAACTGGTCACAAAGTCATCTTCTGTCTGTATTTCCACATCATATAAGAACGGTTCTTCAGGTGACCATGGATGAAATCCTTGCATTGGTACTACATAGTGACCATCTGTGGTAATTCCCTGGTGAAAAAAGCTGTTATCTTTTGCCTTAACAGTAATCTTTGCCTGTCCAAAAGCACCTGCAAGTTCTATAAAAGCTCTGCTTTCATCAAAGTCAGGAGTAATCTTGATATCCTCCACATAATACGTCGGATACTCTTCCAGCCATACCGTACCCCAGATACCTGCAACAGGGGTATACCATATCGTATCTGTCTTCAGTCTCTGTTTACCAAAGGCAAGTACACCTGTATCACTGGCATCCACCACTTTTACCATAAGAGAGTTCTGATATTTCACTTTATCTGTAATGTCAATCTGAAACGGTGTATACCCTCCGGCATGTCTTCCAACTTCTTCTCCGTTTACATATACAGAACATATCTGATCCACAGCTTCAAAATTCAGAATGGTTCTGCCACCTTCTGGTTTATAGGAAAAGGTTCTTCTGTACCACAACACCTCATCAGGCTGTACAATTTCTTCCGCCAGGGAAAGAGAAGAACCCACAGGGAAAGGAACACAGACAGGTTTCCAGTTATCTTTCTGTGTATTTTGTCCTTTAGGCACAATCTGATATTCCCAGATACCGTTCAGATTTGTCCAGGATTCTCTTTTTAACTGCATTCTTGGATATTCCTGCAATGGTGCAGATGGATCCAGAGATTCCGCCCAGATACTTTTCATATTTCCCCCTCCTTCTTTCTTTTTCATAAAACTCTAGCAGTTTCCTGCTAGAGTAACTTACATATAGTTATACATTGTAAACATCGGTAAATACAATGCGATAACAATAAATCCTGCAAATAATGCCATGATAATCAGTAAGGTAGGCTCCAGTTTACTGATGGCACGATTGACAGCATAATTATATTCATTGGTATAGTACTGTCCGATGGTACCAAGTGTCTTACTCAGCTCTCCTGTATCTTCACCAACACTGGTCATTTCATTTAATACAGAAGGAAATAATGCTGAGTCTTTCATGACTTCTCCAAGAGAATACCCTGTTTCCACTTTCTCCGCCATCTTTCTTACAGCTGTCTGTAAGACATAATTATCCAGCACTTTGGAAGTTACTTTTAAAGACTCAGAGACTGTAAGACCTGCCGTAGTCAGAGCTGCCATACTTGTTGCAAACTGTGTAGCCCCCTGTAAAGTATTGATCTTGCCAAAAACAGGTAATTTCAGTGTTGTCTTTGCCCACCATATTTTTCCCTTTTCTGTATGTGTATACACCATAAACAAAGCCACACCCACAAGGATACCTGCAACCATGAAGATCCACCACTTCTCAAAGAAATGTGTCATGGACAGTAATATCACTGTCAATGTTGGTAATTCTCCGCCGATATCCTGAAATACAGAAGTAAATGTCGGCATCACCACTACCATCACCACAAACAATACGACAATGGCAACCACCAGTACAAACAGTGGATAACTTAATGCCTGTTTGATTTTCTGATTCAGCTTATACGATTTTTCATAATATTCCTGCAGTGTGTTAAAGGAGTGTGTAAGATTACCTGACAGTTCCCCTGCACGTAATGTCTCCAGAAACATTACAGGAAGCTGCGGACAGTTCTTTTCAAACGCATTGGACATGGTTGCGCCCTGTGCCACATCTTTACTGGATTCCAGCAACATCTTTCTCAGCTTCTTATCTTTTGTCTGTTCCCCAATCATTTTCAGACAACTGTCTACAGGAACACCTGAAGATAAGATGATGGAAAACTGTGAACACATGACAGCCAGTGCTTTATAATCCAGCTTTTTACCCCCAACTTCTTTATTTAAAAGACCGGCAATACCGTCTTTTTTTACTTCACTGATACTTGTGACAACAGGATATTCTTCACGAATTCTGGTCACAGCTGTATATTCGTCAATGGCATCTATGACACCATTGACACTTGCCCCGTCACGAGACAAAGCTTTATATCTGAAACTTGCCATAGCAATTACCTCATTCTGCTTCTCATGCCCATAGAGACATTCTGTTCGATATAGTCTTTTCTCTGTGCTGCTTCTATGGCAGTCACAGAATCAATCACACCAGATTTTACAAGATCAATCAGACAATTATCCATGGACACTGACCCGATATTCTTACCAGCCACAAGACTGGATACCATGGAGGCAGTATTCCCTTCACGTATCTGGTTCTTTAATGCCGCATTGACAATCATCACTTCACACGCTGCCACTCTTCCTTTACCACCTTTACGTACAAGTAGCTGCTGGCATACCACTGCTCTTAAAGTCTGTGCCAGCTGAGTACGGATCTGGGTATGTTTGGAGGCATCAAAGGCACTGATCAGACGGTCTATTGTATCTACAGCAGTATTGGTATGCAATGTTGCAAAGACAAGATGCCCTGTTTCTGCCGCAGTTAATGCTGTCTCTATCGTTTCTGCATCTCTCAGTTCTCCAAGAAGCAGAATATCCGGATCTTCTCTTAAAACCGCCTTTAATCCATCGCCGTAGGTTCTTGTGTCACTGCCTACTTCTCTTTGATCTATCAGACAAAGATCAGGTTCATGAATATATTCAATCGGATCTTCCAGAGTGATGATATGTTCATAACGTGTATGATTAATTTCATCCAGAATGGAAGCTAATGTGGTACTTTTACCAGATCCTGTCTCCCCTGTCACAAGGACAATCCCTTTAGTATAGGAAGAAAATTCCTTTACTGCAGGAGGTAATCCCAAAGAAGATAAAGCAGGAATCTTTGCATGCAGAATACGTAAGGCAATAGAGCAGTTCCCTTTGGACCTGTACAGGTTATAACGAATACGTGCTGTACCGACAGAAGTGGATCCATCAATTTCTCCTATAGTCTTCATGGTATCAAATGCCTCAGGACATAACTGTCTTCCATACTCTTCACAGTCCTGAAATGTTAGTACTTCTTTATTTGCCTTCACAAGTTTTCCATCTACTCTGAAACGCAACTGTGTTCCGGCATGAAAATGAATATCACTGGCATTACATTGCACTGCCTGCTGTACAATTGTTTCTAATGTGTCCATATCAGTCAATGCTCACCACCTGACGTACTACTTCTTCTACTGTTGTCACACCTGTTTCAATCAGCCCTCTGGCATTGGCTAACATGGAGGTAAAGTCAGCTCTTTGGGTAATAACTTTACGCAACTCTGTACTGTTAGCTCCCTTGGAGATAGCTTCTCTGACTCTTGCGTCCATAGTTAAGATTTCAAAAACACCTGTACGGGATCTGTATCCTGTACCAAAGCACATAGGGCACCCTGTCCCTTTATAGAAATGGAACTTTTCAGGATGTGTTATACCTGCAATTTCAGCATCATAAAGATTTGGAGATACTTCTTTTCTGCACTTAGGGCAGATCTTTCTGACAAGTCTTTGAGAGATGACTCCTCGTAAACTGGACGCAATCAGATATGGTTCCACCCCAAGATCTTTTAATCTGTCTATGGCACTGATCGTATCTTCTGTATGAATAGTAGATAATACAAGATGACCGGTCATGGCAGCACGCATGGCAATCTCTGCAGTTTCTCCATCACGGATTTCTCCTACACAGATAATATCCGGGTCCTGTCTTAAACAGGCTCTTAAACTGGACGCAAAGGTCAAACCAACCTTTTCATTAATCGCAACCTGTGTCACTCCATCCATATGGAATTCCACCGGATCTTCCAGAGAAATCATATTTACATCCGGCTTATTCAGTTCACGAATCATGGTGTACAAAGTACTTGTTTTACCGGAACCTGTAGGGCCCACAATCAGGATAAGTCCTGAAGTATTATGCAGAATCTTATCAAACTTACCGTTATCTGCTTCTGAAATACCGATACCTTTACGTGTCAGGGTCTGCTCATCTCTCCACAGAATACGAATAACGAGTTTTTCTCCGAAGATGGTAGGCAAGGTGTTCAGACGAAGATCGATATCCTCACCCTGGGTTCTGTGCATGACGGCTCTTCCATCCTGAGGAATTCTTCTTTCTGTGATATTCATGGAACCCATAACTTTGAATCTGGATAAGACTGCAGACTGTAATTCTTTAGGAATGGTGAGTATCTGCTGTAATTTACCATCCACTCTCATTCTGACAACCATTTCTTCTTCCCTTGGTTCAATATGAATATCACTGGCCTTTTCAGCCACTGCTCTTTCCAGAATACTTGTGACAAGTTTGACAGTAGGTGCACTGGCAGCTTCTTCCTTTTCCTTCTGTTCGTTAACCTTTTCTCCGATAGTCAGGCTTCTTTCCTGTGCCATTTCCTTCATGGCAAGAGCTGCACCCTCATTTTCATATACCACACTTAATGCACGGCTGATGGCATTGGAGTAAGCAATTAACGGCACCACTTTCTTTCTTGTCTTTTCTTTTACTGCTTCAATGGCACGGAAGTTCAGCGGATCTTCCATAGCCAGATATAATTTATTATTATACATGCGTACAGGTACGACCCTGTTCGTACGGGCAATATTACGTGGTACAATGGTTGTCATTTCAGGATCAATCTTAGTTTTATTGAGGTCTATAAACTCAATACCCAGCTGCATTCTTAATACATCAATCAGCTGATCTTCTGTAATATAGCCTTCTTCAATCAAAACAGCACCCAGTCTTTTCCCTGTGCCGATTTGTTTCTGTAAAGCCTCATTCACCTGTTCTTCTGTTAAAGCCCCTGCTTGTACAAGCATTTCACCCAGACGCATGTTTTTCATATTCTCACCTTTTTGTACTTTTTATCCACTGTATATTCTACCGTAAAACCTTCAAAACACCAATGCGTGTTAAAAAACAGTCACTTTCAGATGACTGTTACTTTAAATCAATATTCCATGCAGGTGATCTGTTTCATGTTGAATAATCTGTGCCACACTGCCGGTGTACACACCTGTTTTTTTATGAAAGTGTTCATCTTCATACTGCACAGTAATCTTCTTATATCTTTTTGTCTGGCGGGTACCTGGCAAAGACAGACATCCTTCAACCGTATTGTATTCACCAGAAGCTTTCACAATCACAGGATTGATCATCACAATTCCCGGGGAAATAATGATCATGCATTTGGAATACCCGATCATATTTGCCGCAAGTCCCACACAGGATTCCTTATGTGCCAGTAAGGTATCCTTCAGATCCTGTAGGATACCTTCATCCTCCCTGGAGGCTCTGGAACACGGAATCTGAAGAAAGAAGGTATCTTTCACAACAGGTCTGATCATTTTCTTTCTGTACCTTTCTTTACCGTTATCTGAATATCCGGAAATTTTTCTTCTATAAGATCCCTGAGGGTTATGTCTTTAAAAAAGATATACATCTTTGCCTGTATGATATTGTAGTACTTATGCAGCGGACAGTATTCTGTGGCATATCTGCTGCAGTACTCATCTTCTTCAAGACATCTGTTAATACACAGTGTTTCCTCCATGCAGTCTAACACTTCATATACGGTAATTTCTTCAGGTTGCTTACCAAGATAGTATCCACCATTAACACCCAGTTTCACTTTAACCAGTTCTCTGTTACGTAATTTACGCAGTACTTTCTGTACATGTTCTACGGAATGTAACCCTTGTGTTCTGGCAAGAGTTGCACTGGAAATACATTCTTCCTGATGTTCTGCAAGATACATCATACAACGTAAGGCATAATCTGTTTCCAAGTTAAATTGCATAGTCTGTCACCTTTCTGTTTCTATAATACCATACTATTATGATACTGATTCAAAGATACACGTCACGTAAGAATGAATTCACATTCCTTAAGCAAAACAAGCTGCTGAAAAAAATCTGAAAGTACATGCCTTCAGATTCCTTCTCCTTATGCCTGTATACCTTTAAAGGTATATCCAGCTTCTTCTACAGCTTTCTGTACATCAGCTTCACTGACATCTTTGCTTAATGTCATTACCGCTGTACCTGCGTCATGATTACAGATGACTTTTTCTACGCCGTCAAGGCTTTCCAAAGCTTTCTGTACATGTGCTTCACAATGGGAACACATCATCCCTTCCACTAACACTGTCTTTTCCATAGGTTGTTGTCCTCCTTTTTCTATACCTGTAAAGACAAGGCCGCAATCATTTATGGCCTTATGTATATCTTCTATGTTATATCCACACGTAAAATCCACCTGCACGCCACAGTAGTCTTTTAACACTTCTGCCGTTTTCACTCCTGGAATACTTTGTACTGTCTCCAGTACCATCTGTGCATTTTCACTATCCAGTCCTGCTATTTTAATCACAGAGATTCCTGCAGTACCTTCCTCACTGCATGTGTCTGCCTGAGGTTCCACCAGTTCTGTTTCTTCTGTGTATCTTGTGTCATGTTTTGAAGAATTCAGATTTACAAGATTTAATCTCAATGCATTCATACATACCGTAAAACTGGATAAGCTCATGGCAGCAGCACCAATCATAGGATTCATCTCATAGCTGAAAAGGCCTGCTGCTAATGGAATACAGATAAGATTATAGAAGAATGCCCAGAACAGATTTTCATGAATATTCTTTAAAGTTTTACGGGATAAACGAATTGCCTTCACTGCATCCATCAGACTGCTTTGCATTAACACTACATCTGCACTGTCAATGGCAACATCGGTACCTGCTCCAATAGCCACCCCAATATCTGCGCTCATCAATGCCGGCGCATCATTGATACCATCTCCAACCATCATAACTTTGCCTTTTTTCTGTAACTGCTGAATATGTGCCTGTTTGCCATCCGGTAAGACTGAGGAAATCACCGTGCTGACTTTTGCCTGTTTGCCTATGGCATTGGCAGTTCTTTCATTATCTCCCGTTAACATCACCACTTCGATTCCCATGGATTTCATACAGGAAATTGCTTCTACAGAGTCTTCTTTCAGACTGTCTGCCACAAAGATAACCCCTTTCAGCTTTCCATCCATTTCGAAGAATAACGGTGTTTTTCCTTCATCTTGATATTTTTCTACCGTTGCCTGCACATTTTCAGCAATAGTGGCATACGTACGGATCAGCTTTTCATTACCACCATGTACACTATGTCCATGCAGGTTACCCTGTACACCACTTCCCACCAAAGCCTTAAAATCTGTCAGTTCTTCCTGCTGTACATTTTCTTCCTTTGCATACCTTACAACCGCTTTGGCTAAAGGATGTTCACTTTTACTTTCCAGTCCATAAGCAATCTGCAATACTTCCTCTTTACTTGAATCCTCGCATACATAGATTTCCTTTACTTCTGGGACACCTTTGGTAATTGTACCTGTTTTATCCAGGGCAATGATTTCCACTTTGCCTGCTTCTTCCAGAGCTTCACTGGTTTTAAACAGAATACCGTGTTTTGCCCCGACACCGTTACCAACCATAATGGCTACAGGAGTCGCAAGTCCTAAAGCACATGGGCAGGAGATGACCAATACCGTAATGGCTCTTTCAAGGGCAAAGGTAAATGGCTTACCAGCCATCAGCCATCCTGCAAGAACCACAAGAGAAATACCGATAATGGATGGGACAAAGATACCTGAAACTTTATCTGCTATTTTAGCAACAGGTGCCTTTGTACCTGCCGCTTCGGACACCAGCTGAATGATCTGAGATAATGTAGTATCTTCCCCTACTCTTGTAGCAGTGGCTGTAATATACCCTGAAGTATTGAGTGTAGCGGCTGAAATCTTGTCTCCAGGTTTTTTATCCACAGGAATACTTTCTCCTGTTAAAGAAGCTTCATTGACTGCAGTTTCTCCTGAAACAATCACCCCGTCTACTGGAATACTTTCTCCAGGTTTTACAACAAAGGTATCTCCCTTTTGTACTTCATCAATATCCACTTCTGTTTCTGTACCATTGCGCATAATCACAGCAGTCTTAGGAGCTAACTGTAATAAGCTTTTCAAAGCATTTGTTGTCTTTCCTTTGGAAATGGCTTCCAGCAATTTTCCTATGGTAATCAAAGCTGGTATCATCGCTGCACTTTCAAAATACAGCTGATTATGATACACCTCCATAATCAGTTCCGTATCTTCTCCAAGTGTATACATGCCTGTGATTTTATACAGTACATACACAGACCATACAAAGGAAACACCTGATCCCAAAGCCACAAGAGTATCCATGTTCGGTGCTTTATGTACTAACGATGTAAAGCCTGATACAAAAAATTTCTTATTGATGCCCATCACAACACCGGCAAGAATCATCTGTGTTAATCCTAACGCCATATGATTATGTCTGAAGAATTGTGGCAAAGGCCAGTCAAGCATATTATGGCCCATGGTAATGTACATTAATGCACATAAGAAAATCACTGACCATAACAATCTTTTCTTCAATACAGGTGTTTCATGGTCTTCAAGAGTTTCCTGCTGTTTACGCAGCTTTTCACTCTGTGTATGCAAAGAAGTTTCTTCTCCTTCCACACTTGCACCATATCCTGCATCTTCTACTGCCTGAATTACTTTGGAAGGATCCACATCACCTTCCACACTCATGGAATTGGTCAGTAAGGATACCACACAGGAATCCACACCTTCCACATGACTGACTGCTTTTTCTACTCTTGCCTGACATGCCGCACAGCTCATGCCTGTCACAATATATTGTTTCATACAACCTCTTTTCTACTTCATCAGTTTTTGAAGCACTGTCACCAGTTCATCAATCGCCCCTGTGTCACCTTGTTGAATGTCTTCCATCACGCATCCTTTGATATGCATTGCCAGCAGTTCCTTATTAAAACTGTTCAGAGCACTTTGTACAGCAGATACCTGTATCAGAATGTCCGGACAATACACATCTTCTTCTACCATTTTGCGGATACCACGAATCTGACCTTCAATCTTTTTCAGACGAACCAATAATTTCTGTTTCTTATCTTTTTCCCTCTGTACATGTCTTTCTGTACATACAGGACATTTTCCACGCATATGTTTTCCCTCACGCACACATACTATACCCCCAGGGGGTATATGTCAAAAGATGTACTCTGAAAATCAGGTGAAAATTTATCGTCAATTAATATAAATTGATTTATGATAAATTTTTTTATGATAAACTGTTTTATATAAAAGAGGCGTTATATGAAATTTATAGGAAGAGAAACCGAACTTGCTAATCTCAACAAAGAATTTAAAAAGAACGAAAGCTTCGTTGTCATTTATGGAAGACGACGTGTAGGGAAAACAACTTTAATCAAAGAATTCTTAAAAGACAAAACAGGCATATATTATCTGGCCACAGAAGAAATGGAAGCACAAAGCATGAAGAGATTTG
Organism: uncultured Bulleidia sp.; assembly: GCA_934754415.1. Taxonomy (GTDB): domain Bacteria; phylum Bacillota_I; class Bacilli_A; order Erysipelotrichales; family Erysipelotrichaceae; genus Bulleidia. The sequence continues at coordinate 17,108 of CAKVIS010000017.1, read as the reverse complement.
CAGGCACTATTGCTCGTGCCACGCATAATCCTCTTATCCAGAAAGCCAACTTTACTGACTGGATAGACTTGTTTCAGCTGGTGGCAGAATATAAACCGGGAGAGAAAAAAGTACTTGTGATTGACGAGTTTCCATATCTTGTCAAAACCAATCCTGCCTTCCCTTCCATTTTGCAGACCGCATGGGATGAAATACTCAAAAACAGTCAGGTCATGTTAATACTTTGTGGTTCTTTTATTGGTATGATGCAAAAATACGCTCTATCTTACGACAGCCCTTTATATGGCAGAAGAACTTCTCAAATTCGCCTTTCACCATTAAGCTTCACAGAAGTTTATGCTTCTCAGAATCTTTCCTTTGAAGACGCCGTTGCTCAATACGCTATTACCGGTGGAGTTCCGAAATATCTTGATTTTTTCAACGATGTGCAGACCCTTCCAGAACAGATTCAAGAAACCATCTTATCCAAAAATGGCTTTCTTTACGAAGAACCCTATTTTCTTTTAAAAAGTGAATCCATGAATGCCATCAATTATTTTTCGATTATCAAGATGATTGCGGATGGAAACCACAAACTGGGTAAACTTGCTAATGCCATGGGAGAAAAAACTTCTTCTCTTTCTCCGTATCTTGCCACATTGACAGATTTAGGTTTTATTGAGAAAAGAACTCCACTCACTGAAAAGAACCCGGAGCGTTCAAGAAAAGGTTTATATTTTATTGCAGATAATTTTATGCGTTTCTGGTTCAGATATGTATATCCTTTCAAAGGCGAACTGGAACTGGATAATACTCAGATTGTTCTGGATGAAATGCATAAAGACTTCTATACAAAATTTGTCGCATTTGCCTATGAAGATATATGTAAGGACATCTTTCTGCATATGTGCAAAACAAAAGAAATAGACTTTATTCCTTCACGCATTGGTTCCTATTGGCAAAATGATTTGAACAGTGATACTGAAATCGATATTATGGCTGTAGAACATCAAAATAAGCGTCTTTTTGTCGGAGAGTGTAAATTCCATACAAAAGAAGTGGATATCCATGTATATCATGAACTAAAAGGTAAAGTATCCCACTCTACAGAGATATATTCTTCTTTTCAGGACTATACCATTATTTATGGAATATTCAGTAAAAGTGGTTTTTCAGAAAGGATGACAGAGGCTTCAAAATCAGATCCATCTCTGATTCTGATACAGGAAAATCATGTGATTCGCATGAAACAGGAATGACTTTGCCATTCCTGTTTTTATGTAACAAGAAACGCCGTGTTTATCGCAATTCATCCCACCACCTATAGAGAGAGGGGATTTCTTTCTCACGGCGTGTTAAAACAATTACGACTTACCAAAGATACCGTCAAAAAGATTGCGCAGGATGTTGGTTTCAGCAGTGAGTACCATTTCTCCAACGCCTTCAAGAAAGAGTTTGGTATTGCGCCTGGAAAACACAGAAAACAGTTCCAATCGCAATAAAAAAGGAGTAGTTTTTGAAGTAAAGTGAACCTCCTTTAATTGGTTGTCCAATTTTCGGGGCTCACTACATTTTAACTATTCCTTTTTTAATAACTTCTTCTGTAACTGTTCTACACTGTTTACTATGGTAACTGCTCCACATTGCTGTAAAAACTCTCTGTTTCTGTATCCATAAGCCACACTGATACAGTTAATACCTGCATTTTTTGCAGTTTCTATATCCACTTCGCTGTCTCCGATATAGACAGCTTCCTGTTTATCAATATGAAAGTAACGTAATACTTCCAGTACACTGTCAGGTGCAGGCTTTCTTCTTACTGCCCTCTTTTCACCCACACTGTACTCTATAAGATTGTGAAAATAAATATCTGTTAATGTCTTTACCGCATTGTCTGCCTTATTGGACACAATAGCAGTATGGATACCCTTATCCTTTAACTTCTCCAGTAATATTAAGATGCCAGGATAAGGTTCTGTATGATCATTACAGTGCGCACTGTAGTACTCCATACAGTACTGAAAAACATCTTCTGTTATTTTTTCATCTGTATCAGAAGGTACACTGAGCTCTACAAGTCTGTGAATACCATTGCCCACAAAACTTTGTATTTCTTCTTCACTTCTTTCAGGAAACCCATGTTTTAGCAAAGCTGTATTTACTGCATTCTGCAAATCTTTCAAAGTATACAGTGTAGTACCATCCATGTCCCATATTACTAATCTGTACATGCCATTTCCTTCACTGTTTTTCTGTAGTTATAGACAAAGTCAATGATTTCCGCAATACCTGTAATAGTCCAGGAAACAGGATAAAGAAGATACAGGGATGGAATCGTATGGAAGTGCGCAAATACAGTATAGATCCATAACACACGGAATACACAGGACCCCATTAGCACAATAATCATAGGCACAATACTTTTCCCAAGACCTCTGCTTGCAGCAATGGAACAATCCATAAATCCACTCAGCATATAGGCAAGTCCCATAATCTTTACTCTTTGCATGCCTGCCTGAATAACCATTTCTTCACTGGTAAACAAAGATAAAAACTCTCTTCCAAACACAAACAGCAATCCTCCGGCAATCAGTCCTGCAAGTACGGAATACAGTAAAGCTATAAAATAACTCTTTAGCATTCTGTCTTTGTTGCCGGCTCCATAGTTACAGCTGATAAATCCGGAACAGCCTGTATAGAAAGCAGCCATGAGATTAAAGATAATCGTATCCGCATTCTGTGCAGCGGCATTACCAGATACCATGACTGCATCAAAGGAATTAACACTCATCTGTACAAACAGATTGGCTACGGCAAACACTGCATTCTGTAACCCTGTGGGAAGTCCAATGGACACAATATGTTTACTGATGTCCTTATCCATATTGGAAAGACTGACATGAAACTTGCAGTGATCTTCTCTGTGCAGTAAGTGATATACCACAAGACCTGCAGAAACATATTGAGAGATGGCACTGGCCATGGCTACACCATCTGCAGCTCTTCCACAGATAATGACAAAAAACAGGTTTAAAATAACATTCAGAATACCTGCAAATGTCAGATACATCAACGGTCTTTTTGTTTCTCCCTTAGCACTGAGTACACCGTTACCAAAAGTATAGATTGCCATACCTGGCAATCCCAGAGCATAGATTCTTAAATACAGTACTGCCTGTGCAAATAATTCTTCTTTGGTATGCAGTAATCTTAAAAAGAATCCTGCAGAACATAAACAGCTTAACCCGATAATCGCCCCTGTAGCAACACATACATAGAAGCTGGAAGTAACTGCTTTTTTTACTCCTTCTTCATCCTGACTTCCGATTTTATGTGCTACACATACCGTGACACCAGATCCCATACCTATGACAAAGCTGATAAACAACGTTACCAGAATGGAGGTGGAACCTACAGCACCAAGAGCTGTATAACTGGCAAACTTACCTACCACTGCCACATCGCTGAGATTAAACAATACTTCCAATATCTGTGAACACATTAAAGGGATACTGTAGAAAAAAAGATTGGACCATAAAGATCCTTCTAACATGGATATCCTTCTGTGAGATCTATTCTTCTTAAACATACGACTTCAATTGTATGACGAAGTCTTCCAAAAGCAACCAAAAAAAGATGAATCTTATGCAGATTCACCTTCCTCACTTTCTGTTGTGTTTTCTTCCACACCATCAATATTTCCTGTCTTGACCACATTGCGAATCTGTTCAGCTGTCAATGTCTCATATTCCATTAAAGCACTGGCAATTCTTTCCAGTTCCACTTTGTGTGCATTGATGACTTCTTTTGCCTTTTCATGGCATTCATTGACAATCTTACGCACTTCTTCATCAATTTCAAAAGCCACCTGACCAGAAACGTTGTTAGGACTGTTGTAGTCTCTTCCCAGGAAGACATTCTCACTACCGGAGTTGTACTTGATAGGTCCAAGATCACTCATACCATACAGAGTAACCATATCCTTGGCAATGTTTGTCGCATGTTCGATATCGTTACTTGCGCCTGTAGTCACATCATCAAAGAATAATTCTTCGGCAGTTCTTCCTCCCATGTAGGAAGTAATGGTTGCCAGTAAATCATTCTTTGTATTCATCATCTTTTCTTCCTTAGGTGTCATCAGGTTATATCCACCTGCCTGACCTCTTGGAATAATTGTAACTTTCTGAACTACCTGTGCATCATCCAGGAATAAACCGATGATGGCATGACCGGATTCATGGTAAGCAACTAACTTCTTTGTCTTTTCATCATAAGTTCTGGAAACCTTTGCAGGACCCATCATGACTCTGTCAATTGCTTCATCAATCTGTTTCATACCGATTTCATCCAGATTCTCACGTACTGCAAGAATTGCAGATTCATTCAATACGTTTTCGAGATCAGCACCAGAGAAACCAGGTGTTCTTTTTGCCAGTGCATCCAGATCAATACCTGGCGCAAAGTGTTTATTTCTTGCATGTACTTTTAAGATAGCAGTTCTGCCTTTTCTGTCAGGAAGAGATACTGTGATCTGTCTGTCAAATCTTCCTGCTCTTAATAAAGCAGGATCCAGTACGTCAGGTCTGTTAGTTGCGGCAATGACAACTACACCATTGTTTTCTTCCATACCATCCATTTCTACAAGCAACTGGTTCAGTGTCTGTTCACGTTCATCGTGTCCTCCACCAAAACCTGCACCTCTTTGTCTTCCTACTGCATCGATTTCATCGATAAAGATCATACATGGTGCTGTCTGCTGTGCTTTCTTAAACATGTCACGCACACGGGAAGCACCGACACCAACAAACATTTCCACGAAGTCAGAACCGGAAATGGAATAGAAAGGTACATTTGCTTCACCTGCCACTGCCTTGGCAAGTAATGTCTTACCTGTACCTGGATGACCGGATAACAGAATACCCTTAGGAATACGTGCACCCATCTTTTCAAACTTCTTAGGATATTTCAGATAGTCAATAATCTCTGCCATTTCCTGTTTTTCTTCATCACATCCTGCAACGTCTTCAAAACGTACACGAATATTACCTTCCAGTTTTGCACGGCTCTTGGAGAAATCAAATGCCTGTTTATTGGCACCTCCTCCACCAGCCATCTTGTTCACCATCCAGATAGTCACACCCAGAATCAGGATGGAAGGTAAGAAGCTCAGTAATGTCTCCATGAAGATATTGGAAGCTTCTCCGTCGATAATAGATACTTTTGTGTTTGTTCCGGCAGAATCCAGAACTTTTTCAATCTGTTCTGAAGTACTTGGAACCTTGGAAGTAAAACTTACACTCTTACCATTGTTTTCATACGTACCGGAAATTGTTGTGACATTTCCACCTAAAGCAATGGAAAGATTTGTAATATCTTCTTTCATTGTTTCCTGGAGAGACTGATAATCCAGACTCTTGCTGGCTGTACCCATATTCATGGAGAATAAGGATAACATGGCTGCCACAAGAATCAGATACGGTACAATTCTCATCCAGCGATTACGATTGTTCTGCTGCATATTCACCTCATTTATTTATAACAGTCTTCTTTCAGAATACCTACATATGGTAATGCACGGTATCTCTGATTGAAGTCCATACCATAGCCAACTACAAACTGGTTTCCAACTTCAAAACCAACGTATTCAGGGCGAACATCGTTGATACGTCTGGATGGTTTATCCAGTAATGTAGCAATCTTCACACTGGAAGCACCTCTGTGTAATAACAGTTCACATACAGTGCTTAATGTTCTGCCTGTATCTACGATATCTTCCACGATAATAATATCCATTCCTTTCACTGAAATATCCAGGTCTTTCAAAATACGGATATCTCCTGTAGATTCTGTTCCTTCATAACTGGACACATCCATAAAATCAAACTGAAGATCCAGGTCAATATTACGTGTCAATTCTACTAAGAAAGGTACGGACCCTTTCAATAAAGCTATGAAAAACGGCTTAGATCCTTTCTCAGAATAGTCTTTAGTGATCTGTGCACCTAATTGCTTTGCTCTTTCACTGATTTGTTCACCAGTAAATAATACTTCTTTAATGTCGTTTTCTTCCCACATAAAAGGCCTCCATGGCTATAATCTTAGCACAAAGAAGCCTTTAACACTACAGATTTGACATTAAGAATACATTTGGATCAAGCGAATAATGCCCAACATCACATCCCGCCTTATGCACATAGATAACTTCATTATGTCTGTTGACAATCACTGGCCAGACAAGTCTTTTCCATCTGGGGATTTTCCTGTCTATCAGAAACCTGTGAACAGATTTTGTTCCATATCTCATGACTATTTTATCATTGTCCTGTACATTACGTATCGTCAAAGGAAAGTCTTCTTCAGATACCGTTACTGCCTGTAAAGAAGTACCTTCTTTCTTCAGACTGAACCACAGTTTCTCTAACTGTTCGATATTGTCTATCGTAAAAGTATACGGCTGAAGATCCTCTTTTAAGAAGATATATCCTTCCTCCTGTATCAGCCATTTTTGTTTATACACAATACAGCTGTCCTTTTCTTTTAAAAGCTGTCCATCCAGCTGTAAAAGATATTTCTGTGTCAGTCCGTATTGTAATACAGGATCCAGTAACTTTCTTAAGGCAAGTAAACGAATTTCTGTACTTTTTGAAGTATATTCTTTTTTGTTCAGCTTTTCTTCCTTAAAGCAGGTATCCGCAATCTTTCTTTCCTGAGTCAGATGTGCATTTTCTTCCTGGATCTTTTCAAACATGTGCAGTTTGTCTTCTTCAGACATCTCCTCTATGACAGAATGACGTATCTTATTACGGGTATGGTCATCCAGAAGATTTGTATGGTCGATATAATACCGGATATGTCTTTGTTCAAGATACTCTGTCAGCTGTTTTTTTGTAAAAGACAGTAAGGGTCTGCATAACAGGATGCACTTATACATACGACTCTGTGCAATACCATATACAGCAGGAATGAGATGTTTCTGCTTCTGCATGATGTAGGTTTCCAGGGCATCATCCATATGATGGGCAGTAAGAATACCATCCAGGGAATACTTCTTCACAAGTTCTGCAAAATAGGCATATCTGTATTCTCTTGCACAGGCTTCAAAGTTACCTGTATAAGTAAACTTCTCATTTTTGATAAAGCAGGGAATATTTCTTTCCTTACAGAATTCCTGTACATACAGTTCTTCTTCCTTTGCCTGCTCTCTGACACCATAATTGACATGCGCCACAAAGACTTCTATATGGTGTTCAATACACATTTGTAATAAGGCCATGGAATCCGGACCACCAGATACCCCAATCAGCCATTTTTTTCCTTCAAGATCCAGCATGGTCTTATTATACCATTCCAGAGATAATTCTAAGCAGTCTGCTCTTCACTCTCAGAAATAAAACACTGTTTTCATCCATATGTGCTTTGACGTCAATCACCCTTGCAGTATTGATAAACTTCATGTCATTTAAAAATAGGACGGATGGTTTTGCCATCCCGGGTAATGCCCCTATCCTCATCAGATGTCTTTTCCCTCTTGGATTTTCTTTTTCATCATAAGCTGAGGCATATTGTGCCTTATTGCTTGTCATTGGCACTACCAGGGCTTTATGAGAATACACAGTAATCACAAGGCCAAAATGCTGATAGCCTGCTTCATTTAAATACGCCTGACCATAATCCAGATAACAGATATCTCCGGGTTTCAGCCGTATCCCAAGATCTTCTCCTGATCTGCATCTGCCTCTGACAATCCAGTTAGCTTCAGAAATCAAAGAATTCGGCAAAGAGGAAGACACAAGCGGTGCATACAGTTCTTTTCGATAATGCATATAGTTTGTCCATGTTGTACTCATTATTCAGTACCTCCTATTATATGTATTACCCAAAGCCAATAAAAAACTTCCTTTTTTTTCAAGAAGTTTCAAAATACAAATGCCAGAAGAAATGATCCACTGAGCCAGGCAATAGAGGCACACAGCAGAATATATAACAGCTGTGCCTGTACGACATGATTTTGCTTGATGAGCTTTTCAAACCGTACACTTTCCATGCCATACCAGCTTGCCACAAAGCAAATACAGTAAATCAGGACTCTTAACACATATTGCAACATTATTTCGTACCGAAAATTCTGTCTCCGGCATCGCCAAGACCAGGTACGATATAGCCGTTTTCGTTGAGGTGATCATCTAAAGCAGCTAAGTATACATCTACATCAGGATGTGCTTCCTGTACTGCACGTACACCTTCAGGAGCACCAACAAGACATACAAGTTTAATATTCTTAGCCCCTCTTTTCTTGATAGCTTCCAGGGCATCAATAGCACTGCCACCTGTTGCTAACATAGGGTCTACCACCATGACAATGGCATCTTCCAGATCAGATGGGAATTTAGCAAAGTATTCTACTGGTTTTAAAGTTTCTTCATCTCTGTACATGCCGATAAAACCAACTTTGGCAGTAGGTACTAAACGGCGGATACCATCTAACAGACCGATACCTGCACGTAAAATAGGTACGATGACTACTTCTTTGCTCAGTTCATGACCGATAGTTGGTCCGATTGGAGTTTCAATATTCACAGGCTTTGTAGGCAGATCTCTGCATACTTCATAGGCCATCAATTCAGCGATTTCATCAAGATTTTCTCTGAATGCCTTAGTACCTGTTTCTTTATCACGCATGATGGTTAATTTGTGAAGAATCAGTGGATGATTCAAAATTTCTAACATAGGATTACCTCTTACTTTCTTATCTTAATTATATTATTTCCTATTGTATGGAAAAGCAAATTTTTTATAATATTAGAGATGAAAGTTCTGTTAGCTCCTCAGATTGGCAATATCAGCTATTCTCTTATGACACGTCAGCTGATTCCCCTTCTGTTAGAAAAAGAAATTACTGTTGGTGTATGTGCTTTAGACAAGATGTCTTCTAAAGTCTCTTTTTTTCCTGCCTTACCTGTCAGATCACCTTTTTTTAATTTTGGCGCAGAAAACAGAGCACATGAAGAATGGATGTATTCCTGCGGACAGATGAATGAAAAATATCTGAAGGCAGATGTAGAAACTTTCCTTGAAATTATAGAAGACTTTAAACCGGATATTTTAGTCTGTATGGACAGACCTGCCTGTCTTATTGCAGGACTTCTTACAAAAACACCATGTATTTGTTTTGTCCATTCTGCGATGTATAAAAAGACAGTATTCCCTTCGCATTGCATGCATGGGCTGAATAAAGTACTTTCTTTCTATGGGCTGGAACAGGAATTATCTTTACACGCTCTGTATTCCAAAGCCAAAAGAAGAATTGGTTTCGGGCCTGTACAGATATCTCCTTTTCATGTGGAAGAAGATATTACCCGTATTGGCAGTATGTGTCCTGTTACCCATAAAAAGCCACGTACAAATAAACTATGTATCTACTTTACAGAAATAAAAAACGGTGGAAAATCCCTGGAAAAGATCATTTCCTCCGCTTATCTTGGTGCCCCGTATCAGGTATATGCCTGCTATCCGGGATGTACTTCAAAACAGGATGGTAATATCCGTTATCTGTCACGTATAGATACAGAACTGATGAAAGATGCCGTTGCCTTCATTCATGATGGCAATGACTTTCTGTATAATCAGGCTATCACTGCAGGGTTACCGCAGATCATGATTTCCAATCATGAATATATACGCATTTATGATGCTCTGTCTCTGGAAAGAAACCATGCAGGTATCTTCCTGGATGAGGCAGATTTATCCATGGCCTCTTTATATGAAACGTACAGAGAACTGATTACAGATGATCAGTTTTATGAACAGGCACAGCTGTTACGCCAGAAAACATTGAAAGAAAAAGATATTTCTCAGTTTATTGATTTCCTGTATATAGATACTCTTTAATCCGTATCATACACGGTAGTCCCATGATCCTCTTTACGGGAATAGGACTGCCTTTTCTTTAACGCTTCATTACCAAAATCAATATTGGCCTTCTTTTCCATAAACACAGACTTCTTTTCTATTTCCTCTGTAACATATCCAAGACCATATTGTTCTAGGATAGTTGGTTCCTGAGAAAAAAGATTCACACCAAGTCCAAGTCTGTTTCCTTCTATCTTTACGCCAAGTGAGGCAAGGGTGGTAGGAAACGCATCCAGAGTAGAATACACTCTTTCTTTTTGTTCTTCAACTTCTGCTGCACTGTGAATATAGGCAACATAGGCTCTTCTTTGATAGCCTGTTAAGATCCTGTTACAGAAATCAGAATCCATGGTTGGATGATCCCCCACTACTACAATAGTAGTATTTTCATACCACTCCTGCTGTTTGCACCAATCTATAAATTCACTGACCCTCTTACTGGAACATGCCATGACATTGGCATAGCGATTTTTACCAAAGGTTGTCGGACAATCTTTACACAGATAGCCGTTTTCAAAATGTGTATCCACTGTTAACATTGTGAGATTAAAAGGCTGTGAAGAGGTGCTTAACTGTTCCAGTGCCTCTTTGGCATATTGAAACAGTTTCTCGTCTTCATATCCCCACCACACTTTATAGTTGTCCGGTATCACGCCTTCCTTTTTAGCACGTACATAATCAAAGATAGCATAGTTACCATGCTGAGTATAAAACGTTCTTCTTCCACCAAAAGTCGCATTGGACCCCAATAACAGCACATTGGTATACCCTTCCTGCTGAAGAATATCTCCAATACAGGTAGTACTGCCAAAGAAAGAAGACTGTGTGACCATATCATTATTTTCCAGATTATTTTTTAAAGGAAGTCCGCTGGACTGTGCAAACATGGCACCCATGGTAAAGGTAGTAAATGGTAAAGAATACGCACCGTTAATCGTATCTGAAGAGCCGGAAAAGTCCTCATTCTTTAAAGCAAGTTCTGTCAGTTCCGGGATAACATCTTCTTTAAACCCACCGCCATGTTCTACATCTGTATATGTAGTTTCCATGGATTCCAGATACAGGTATATCAGATTCCGTTTCTTTTCAGGAAAGGTCATATGCACTTTTTTTGGATCTGCATACGTATCCTCAATAAAAGTACTTGGATGATTCTGATACTCTATATATTTAGCAATATCCAGTAAATCCCATACACGTATATTGGTAAATACATTTACCAGGATAGAAGTCACAAGAATACTGACAATGCACTTCTTTCTGTTAGTTTTCTTTAACCATTTCAGCAAAAAGAAAAACACCACAGAAAGAAACAACGCCGGTAAAATCCACTTCAAAGCAGCACTGATATAGTAAAAAGAACTGGTGCCCTCAGTTGGTGCACTGAGCTGATACATCAACTCATCCATAGTTAAATTCTGCCAGGTAGATATCACCCAGACAGCACCAAGTACAAATAGTGATGTAACAGTCACAATGACCCATGTTATTCTGCTTAACCATTTCATGCCTTTTATTGTACTCCTGTTTCACTCACACAATTCTTAAAAAGCAATGGAGTGCGCTCCATTGCTTAAAATTTATCTTCCTGTAAAAGTCATCCATGTACCATCTGTAGGTACCCAGACATTTTCACCAATTCTATACCATGTATAGACACCGTCATTATATTCTTCATACACTGTGTACTGTTCACCAGCCAATGCCTGACCAACTTCTTCACCGTCAGTGCTTGCCGAAGATCTTTCACGAATATTATCTGCGGTAATTTCCACTGTACCAATAGATCCATCATCCGCAATTTCAGGTTCTGGAGTCGCTGTTGGTGCCACAGTTGGTTCAGGAGTAGCCGTCACCTCAGGTGTTGGAGTTGGAGTAGAAACAGGCTGTTTTGATGGCGCAGCTGTTTCCTGTGGTAAGAAAGGAAGACCCTTTCCAGTTAATACATTGACTCCAATATAGCCTGCTGTACAGAACACCAGTAATAATACAACAAATAGCAGGATGTATTTCAGAGGAGATGCCTGTTTTTCCTGTTTGATTTTAGGCTTAGGCATCTCTATATAATCCATGGTATTTTCCGGAATACGATATTCAGGATCCTGTGGCTGTTCATCCAGCGATATATCAAACTTCAGATCAGACAGTGTATGTGTCTGCTGTTGTTCTTCTTCTGGTTCTTCTACATAGTCCATAGAATGTCTGGAAGAGTATCTTGTCTGGGAATATCCAGGATTTTCATACACTGCTCTATGAGCAGATCTATGTGAAGGGGCAGAGGAACGTGATGGTTTTTCAGAAGATGCTTTTAAAGAAGGCAGTTCCATATCATTATCATCCTGATAGATGACATACTGACAATACGGACATACTGCAGTGCCTGCAGGAATGTGACTTCCGCAATTTGGACAGATTTCATATTCAGTCTTCATTTTCTATCTCCCTGTTAGTTTTCTTCAAAGGTTGTCAAAGCAGAATCTGGAAGATCCTGTTGTGTAATTTCTTCTCCGTTTAATACTTTATTCACCTGTTCTGCAGTAAACTGCAACTGAGAATCAAATGGCTTACAAACATACAGCTGTCTGTCCCATCCCATACTTGCTGTACCATCATATGTACCATTACCGCCTAAATGGTATTTGATAAACTGCCAGTCACCTTCGGACTTACCTTTTAACATACCGTAGATATCATTCACATTGATATTTGTTAAAAAATTCTTTGTCAAAGCACTGATAACTTCAACAGACTGACCGTTGTTGGTCATCTGCTGTACTTTTGTCAGTATCCCTTCCATAGCAATACCCTGATGCGCATTTCTTCCATAGTCACCATTACTCAAAGCATGTCTTTCTCTAGCATAGGCAAGCGCTGATGCGCCATCCAGATGGATAGTTCCTTCAGGATAATCATACTCTCCTGAAGAGAAAGCATATGGATTATCAATGTCAATACCACCAATTTCATCTACCATGGCAGAGAAATGCGTAAAGTTTGTTGTTAAATATTCTTGGATATCTAATCCAAATGCCTGATTGATACCATCCAGTGTATTCTGGATGCCGTCATTACCTAAATGTGTCAGCTTATCCAGACCATTATCCAAAGCAGGATTGGCAATATAGAAGTCTCTAGGAATAGAGACTAACAGAATCTGTTTTTTACCAGGATTCACTGCCATAATCATATCTACGTCAGTTCTTCCATATAATGTCAGACCATCATCTCTTGTATCATTACCTGCCACATAAGCCACAAACGGAGCTGCCCCTTCAGGATCTGCCGTTGGTTCTGCTGTTACAGTTGCCTGTCCAATGACTGCAGTATAGAGCACAAAGGTATCAGAAGACAATGTTTTATAGGTATCGTACTTTTCTAACTGGCTGATAAATGTTTCATTGAGTACCAGAACATCCCCATCGTTGTTATACATTGCCTCTACGGCTTCCTGTACTGTTGCATAAGACACTGTCTTGATATCACTGACATTCTTATCTAATGCAGTTGCAAGACTGCTCATAGCTTCTTGCTGATCTGCCTGGTTCATACTGGTCTGTACAATAAAGGTCTTATCGGCATAATCCACAATATTCATGGATGGTTTGGTAAACCCAAAATCATCAGAATGTGCTGTACGATAGTCTTCATTCAGCACATAGAAATTCACATTTCTTTCTCCGACTCTGCTTGGCTCTGTTAATTCTATCTTTTTAGCCGCATTATCCGGAGCTAACACCCCTGCAATACTCATCACTGCCGCAAGAACTACATTTACAATACACACAGTATTTTTCTTACTCAGCATGGTAAGTACCAGCATCAACACCGCTAAAGTCAGCAATACTGCATACACCACAATACTCATGACTCCTGTAAAAACCTGTTTGGAGGAGATCAGAAGAATGGAAACCACACTGGCAATCAATACCAGTACCCAGCTTCCTGTACATAATGCTTTATTCTTTTTTGTATTCATGTTCATACTCCCTTTTTTGTAAAAAAGTCAGTTTTCACTGACTGTTACTTCTTTTTCTTTGAGCTCTTATTAGCTTTTGCAACTTCGGCATAATACTCTCCGCCATATTCACTGTAGTAGTAAGAGCCCTTTCTGGAAGTATCTACTCTGTTCAGGCAGATACCCAGTAACTGGGAACCGGCACGCTTTAATGCGGCAACGGATTCATTGACCATATGTTTCTTAGTAGAGCCTGAGCGCACAACCAGTACCGTACCATCACAATACTTGGAAACTACCAGTGCATCGGAAACACTGCATAAAGGCGGGCAGTCAATTAAGATATAATCAAAATTCTGTTCACAGGCTGTAATCAGTTCCTGGAATACAGGTTTGGATAATAAAATTGTAGGATCTGCCACAAGATTGGTAACAGGTAAGATAAATCCATTAGGCACATTGGTTCTGTAGACAACATCCGGAAGATCTGCCTGGCCGGACAATACATGCGGTAAGCCCACAAAAGATTCACTTGTCTGGAATCCAAAATCTGTACGCATCTGAGATAATCTTAAGTCACCATCAATTAACAGTACTCTTTTACCAACAGCCGCCATGGATCTCCATAGGTTGATTGCCACAAAGCTCTTACCTTCATTAGGAACAGAACTTGTAATCATGATAGTTTTGACATCAGCACCTGTAAAGCCAAGGTTTACACGCAACTGATTAATCGCTTCCTGCGTATCAAACTGTATTTCTGGCAAACGGTTGACAGTTAATAACTTCATTACTTCTTACCTCCCTTTTTGGATTTCTTGGTTTTCTTGGACTCAGGAATAGCAGCCAGAGGCTGTACACCGAAAGCCTTCTGAACATCTTCAGGAGTAACGAAAGAATCATTGGTAATATGTTTGATAATTAAAAATCCCATATAACATACGGATAACAGTAATCCGCCCAGCAATCCGTTCTTTGTAGTAGACGGAGAAGACTTTTTCGTTGGTACAATGCCTTCTTCAAATACATTAGGTGTTTCTGTGTTCATAACACGCGGAATATACTGTTTTGCCTTTGTGGATAAAGTATTGGCAATATCCGCAGCCAGCTGTGGATCTGTATCCGTAACAGTAATATCCAGAATACGTGTATCTGACGGATTGGAAATACTGATTTCACCTGCAAGTTCTGTATACGTCATATCCAAAGAAAGATCGTCGATGACTTCTTCCAGTACATTACGGCTCTTGATCAGTTCTGTATAATCACCAGTCAGACTCTTACCAATCTGTAAACTGGTTAAGTCCACTACAGAATTAGCACCACCGGAAACGACATACATTCTGGCAGTGGATGTATATTTCGGGGCAATCATGAAGCGTGTAAACAATACTGCCACAAGTGCACCACCTATCAGACATGCGACAATTTCTGTCAGATGCTGTAATAATAAATATCCTATTTCTACTAAATCGATTTCCTGTTCTTCTTCTGCAGAAGGAACGGATACTGCTGAAGGGATAACCTGATTTTCTTCCATTCTGGTATTCACGATAAAACTCTCTCCTTATTTATTACGACGCATCTAGTATACTATACTTTATGAATGAAAAGTCTGTTAAAAGCAGTGAATTTGTACAAAATAGTGCTTTCTTTTCATTTCTCCTTTACAATAAGTCTGTATGAATCTATTTAAGAAAAAACACATATATTTACTCATGCATAAAGAGATTCCTGTATTTCAGGCAGAGTACAGTTTTCACACGCATGAATTTCTGACAGTTACAAAGTTACTCCATCCGGAACATCTGCCTTTTTCTTTGTATACTGGTGATAAGTTATCCATGAAACGCTTAAATACATGGTGGAAGTGGAGAGGTATTCCGTCCTACAGAGTTGGTTTACCACAGTTGCAGTCACGTCTGGGGATTCACGATCCTCTGGAACTTTTAGAACGTGAACATGCCCTTTCTGTATCCGATACCTACTGGTTAAAAGAAGAAAAGGATGATTGCAGCTTTGAAAATATTAACTTCTTTGATCATTCCTTTGATGAATATGGATTTGGCATGGCCATGTTTTCACAGATGTATACCTCTGCACCATCCAGTGCAAGACATACACCAAACAACGTGACATGTGGCTATCACCGTAAAGCATGGTTCCACAGAAGTGATAACCTGTATCTTCTCAAAGGAGGAACACCATTCTATCAGCAGGAACCGATACAGGAATGGCTTGCCTATCAGATTGCCTTACAGCTTGGTTTTAAAAATGTCACACCATATGCTACAGAAATCTATGAAAATAATATTGTCTCTGTGTGTCCTGCCTTTACAAATAAAGATGTAGATCTTTTAACAACAGGCATGGTCATTGACGGGATTCGTCCTCCAAAAGAAGAATTCCATCTTCCTTACTACATCAAAGCTCTGGAAGAACACGGTATTTCTGATGCCAGAGCAAATCTGGAACATATGCTCTTACTGGATTATCTGATGATGAACTCCGACAGACATAACCAGAATCTTGGTATTCTTGTGGATGCCAATACAAACCAGTGGTTATCCTGTGCACCGGTATTTGATACAGGTACAGGACTTGGGTGTCTGGAAAAAGACGAAGATGTTTTACCATCTCTGGAATATGAAAACTGCAAATTACTCAATGCGCGTAATTTCAATCATGATGCATTACTGGATTATATAAACCTGAAAAACTATGATTTTACCAATCTTGAAAAACTGCCACAGATTTATGCAAATAAACTCGTACAGTATCAGCCAATTTCTAATATTACCAACAGGCGTATTGAAGCTGCCTACACAGTATTCTACAAGCGCATACTCCGTCTTAAAAAGTATGCCAGCCAGAATCAATAACAGAAAAATTCAGCCATTTCACTGAGAAGCTGTTTAAAAAGCTGCAAGTTCTAAATTTGCAGCTTTTTTGCTTCACGATTTCCTGTCAAAGTGCAATGCATTTTTCAAGCCTTAGTGAACCTGTAAATCCTCTGTATGCGCATTACAGATTTCTTCATTCATTGCTTTACAATGTATTTATCCTGAAGCGTCTTTTGAATCTTCTGAATTTCTTCTTCACTCAGCTCAGTACTTTTCTGAATAATATCCAAAGATAATCCAAGTCCCAACATTCTCTTACAGGTCTCTATTGCCTGTTCCTGTTTGCCTATTTTCTCTCCTTCTTTCTTTAATGTTTCACCATACTCTTTAAGATTGAACTCTGTTTCCAGCATCGTTTCCAC
>CAKVIS010000016.1 GCA_934754415.1 uncultured Bulleidia sp. | reverse complement strand
CTTGTCATTTTACTTTTCTGGTAATCCATATCATATTTAGCTTTATCATTTTTAGATCTCATAGTCCTTACCTCACAGCTATATTATAACACAAACTAGCCGCTAGTGCAATAGACACAAATTAAAACCTCACCGTTTTATGTGAGGTTTTGTATTGTAGGACTTTTTCAGCAGTCTCGCACATGCCGGTTTTTTTATACCTTTTTGTATCAAAATGTGTATCCGCCTGCTTGTGTAACCGGTTACATAGTCCTATAATGGAAACCACAAAGGAGATTTGAGTTTCCATGACATCTGAAATCACAATCATTGAAAATGCCATCACACAATACAGAAAGAAAGGACTGTCTTTTACCATGGAAGATATTGCCAAAGACATGCATATTGCCAAAAAGACAATCTATAAGTTCTTTCCTTCCAAAGAAGCTTTATTACAGGGAATTGTAGAATATGGATTTTCCCATATCCAGGAAAATAAAAAGAACATCCTGCAGCAAGATATTCCCTATCTTGAAAAACTGAAGAAATTACTGATTGCCATGCCTGCAGATCTGGAATCCATAGATTTCAAACAGCTGGAACCATTGCAATCTCAATACCCTGCAGTCTTCCATCAAATTTCCACACATTTATCTTCTGACTGGAAACCGGTACTGGATTTCATACAAAAAGGCATAGACGAGAAAATCATCAGAGATATTCCCCTCTACATGATTGAAGTCATTGTCACTTCCAGTATGAACAGCCTGTTATCCTCATCCTGCAGTCCTGCTTCCTACCAGCAATCTATAAATGATTTAGCAGACATCTTAATGAAAGGAATACTTATATGAAACAATGTCTCAACAACAACTGGGAATTCACCAGCCAATGGAATGAAGACTTCAAAAACGGTCTTTCACAATTTCCATCCGTACGTCTTCCACATACCGTTCAAGAACTTCCATTACATTACATCGATGTACAATCCTATCAGATGCTATGTGGATACAGAAAACATGTGCACTTAGAGAATGCCTCTTCCAAAAGAACTTTCTTACAGCTCGATGGTGCAGCACACATTTCCACCATCTACGTTAACGGAAAAGAAGCAGGTCATCATGAATGTGGCTATACTGCTTACAGAGTAGAAATTACAGACTATGTGCATGAGGGAGATAACCTGATTTCCATTTCCTTAAATACAAAAGAAGATCCTTCTGTCCCACCATTTGGCTTTGTGATTGATTATCTGACCTATGGAGGCTTATACAGAGATGTATGGATGGAACAGACACCTTCCACTTACATCGAAGATATTTTTGTCAAGCCGGACACCGAAAAGATACAGGTGGAAATACAATATTCCGGTGCACTCAGTTCTTTACACCTGCTTGCCTGTATTTCAGACAAAAACGGTAAAGAAGTTGTCACAAAAGAATATGTAGATTGTCCTAAAGAAATAGAATTACGCATTCCAGATCCGATCCTATGGAAAGTGCATCACGGCTATCTCTACACCTTACAATTACATATTGCAGAAAACAACTATGTCAAAGAAGTCAGATTCGGTTTAAGAACTGTTACAGTCACAGAAAACAATATCTGTATCAACCAGGAACCCGTCTTTTTACGAGGGCTTAACAGACATCAGTCTTTTCCATATGTTGGCTATGCCGCAACCGCATCTCTTCAAAGAGAGGACGCAAGAATTCTTGATGAAGAACTTGGAGTCAATGCTGTAAGAACTTCCCACTATCCTCAGTCTCAGTATTTTATTGATGAGTGTGATAAAAGAGGTATTTTAGTATTTACAGAGATTCCGGGATGGCAGCACATTTCTCAGGATACACATTGGAAACAGATTTGCTGCAATAATGTCAAAGATATGGTCAGACAATACAGAAATCACCCTTCCATCTGCTTATGGGGTGTAAGAATCAACGAAAGTCAGGATGACGATACCTTGTATACACAGACAAATGCCATTGCACATGCCTTAGACCCAACACGACCTACAAGTGGTGTACGCTACCTTGAAAAGAGTTCGTTGCTGGAAGATGTATACAGCTATAATGACTTCTCCCATACTGGAGATAATCCTGGATGTAAAGCAAAGAAGGATGTCACACCAGATATGAAGAAACCCTTATTGATTTCAGAAAGTAATGGTCATATGTTTCCAACAAAGAGTTATGATCCGATTTTCAAAAGAGAATCTCATGCTTTAAGACATGCAAAAGTACTCAACGATGCCTTAAATGATCATCAGCACGCAGGATGTTTTCAATGGTGCATGTTTGACTATGCCACACATAAAGATTTTGGAAGCGGAGATAAAATCTGTTATCACGGTGTACTGGACAGTTTCAGAAATCCAAAACTCGCTGCTGGTGTCTACGCAAGCCAGCAAGATATCACCCCTTACTTACAGGTAAGTACCTCCATGGATATTGGAGATTATCCTGCAGGACAGATTCCGTCTTTCTATTGTTTTACCAATGGAGATTCCGTACGTCTGTACAAAAACAATGACTTTGTCAAAGAATTCCAAGCTACACCATTTACCGCTTTACCTCACGGTCCCATCTTGATAGATGACACCATCGGTAAACTGCTGGAAGAAAAAGAACATATGCCTGCTGCTGAAGCAGAACAGATACGTGCCTGCCTGATGGCAGTATCCAAATATGGCATGGCCAATTTACCATTGAAATATAAAGCTTTATTTGGATACGTCATGGTCAGATATCATCTGTCCTTTTCGGATGGATATAGTTTGTACAGCAAATATGCAGGCAACTGGGGAGGTGAAGCTACCATCTGGAGATTTGACGCCATCAAAGACAACAAAGTCATTGCAAGTGTCACAAAATCTCCTGGAGAATCTTTGCACCTGGAAGTGATACCTTCCTCCACTGTGCTTTATGAAGGTGATACGTATGATATGTGTGCCTTACGCATACGTATCAAAGATAACCATGACAACATTGCCAGTTATGCACAATTACCAGTACATATCACTGCAAGTGAAAATCTTACTGTCATCGGTCCTGACACTGTCACTGCAGAAGGCGGTATGTGTGGAACGTATATCAAAACAAATTCAAAAATCGGAACAGGCACAATCACTGTTACAAGTACAGATCTTTTACCTGTCACTGTCACAATAGAAATCAAAGGATAATTCAGTATGAAACAATTCAGTACAAAAGAAAAAACAGCCTATGGTCTGGGTGCTGTAGGCAAAGACATGGTCTATGCTCTGTCCAGCGGCTATGTCATGTATTACTATCAGGATATCTTAGGACTCTCTGCTACATTTGTAGGACTGATCTTAATGATTGCAAGAGTATTTGATGCCTTAAATGACCCTTTTATGGGCATTCTGGTTGCCAGAACCAACACAAAATATGGTAAATTCAGGCCTTGGATTCTATCAGGCACAATACTGAATGCTTTAGTCCTCTATGCTTTATTTTCAGCGCCGTCCCTGTCTTCTTCAGGTCTCATGATATATTTTGCCATTGTCTATATTCTCTGGGGTGTCACCTATACTATGATGGATATCCCTTACTGGTCCATGATTCCTGCAGTCACAGAAAAGCCTGCCGATCGAGAACAGTTATCTGTAGTAGGAAGAACATGCGCAGGTGTCGGTGCCGCATTAATCCAGGTAGGTACCGTTATGTGTGTAGCAATGCTTGGTAAGGGTAATGAAGCTGCAGGTTTTAAATGGTTTTCTCTGATCGTGGCTATCCTGTTTGCAGTCACAGAATCCATTCTGTTTTTCACCATCAAAGAAACAAAGAGTGAAAAAAAGATGGAAACCACTTCCATCAAAGAGATGTTTTCTGCTTTATTCCATAACGACCAGGCCATGGTTACCGTACTGACCATTGTGCTTATCAACAGTGCTTTATACATCACCAGTAATCTGATCCTCTATTTCTTCAAATATGATCTTGGCGGTGAAACATGGAAAGCACAATATACCTTGTTTACTACTGTAGGAGGAGCAGGCCAGATTCTTGGAATGATGGTCATTTACCCGCTCCTTCGTAACAAGCTATCCAATACTGCCATTTTCAAAACCTCTCTGATTATGGCAATTACAGGATATATGTGTCTTCTGCTTAGCTGTATTACCAATCTTGCCCATGTATTACCTTTATTATGTGCTATAGGTCTGCTGGTATTTGTTTCCAACGGTATGCTGAGTGTTTTAACCACTGTCTTTTTATCCAGCTCTGTAGACTATGGAGAAATGAAAACAGGCAGAAGAGAAGAATCTGTTATTTTCTCCATGCAGACATTTGTAGTCAAAGCTGCTTCAGGACTGGCTGTATTTATGACAGGGATTGGTCTGGACTGGATTCATCTCAACGGTAACAGTGAAGATGGTATTCCAGTGGCTCAAAGTGCTTCCACTATTACAGGACTGCGTTGTCTGATGACAATTTTACCAAGTATTGGACTTCTTGTTGCACTGGTGGTATTCCAGAAGAAATTCCAGTTAACGGATACAAAAGCTGAAGAAATTGCAAAAGCTTTAAGTGAGATAAAACAATGCAGTGGAAAGTAACCGTTAAAACAGATACGGAAACCCGTACAGAAACCATTCAAAGCACTTCCGCCATCACCCATATGCAATGCGACATACAGGGAACCATGCAATCTGTTACAGCAAGCACAAGATTGGATGTATCCAAAGAAGATGTACTCTTCTTTAACGGATATCAGACATGGAGCTATTGCAAAGAAGTTCACAGCAATGGCTACCAGAAGGGATTACAGCATATTCCTCAGAAACTTCTGGATACTTATCACTTTGACAGATATGGGGATTACCATTTCTATACCTATCCTCACAAAAAAGGCATTTTTCAGGGATATACCTATATGTACATCCGTCATGAAAACACCTATCATCTTCTTGCGTCTGTAAATGAAGAACCCGGCTATACCATCTTCCATTACGATCACGGTATCTTAACTTTAACAAGAGACTGCGCGGGACTGGAAGTACATGGCACTTTTCCTGTATTTGATCTGTTTGAAAAAGAAGGAAGCGAAGAAGAAGTGTTTGATGCCTGGTTTAAAGCCATGCATGTTCTTCCAAAAACCACACAGAAACTCTATGGATATTCCAGCTGGTATAACCATTATGAAAACATCAGCTCTTCCACCATCCATGAAGATCTTGAAGGATGCAGAAAGATATTACAACATGGTGATCTTTTTCAGATAGACGATGGATGGCAGCCATGCACAGGTGACTGGCTGGAATATGATCCTCATAAGTTTCCGAATGGACTACGTTATGAAACAGATAAAATCCATACAGCGGGATTTCAGGCTGGCCTTTGGGCAGCACCATTTACAGCCTCAGTCCATTCTCAGTTAGTCAAAGAGCACCCGGACTGGTTACTGCAGGTAGAGGGTAAACCATGGTTTATCGGTTCCAACTGGGATGGTGCCTATGCTCTGGATATTGATCATCCTGAAGTCATTGCCTATCTTGAGAAAGTATTTGATCAGATATTTAATGAATGGAACTTTGACCTTGTCAAACTGGATTTCCTGTATGCAGCGGCTCCATTTGGATCAGCAACAGAATCACGCAGTAAGAGAATGTACAGGGCCAACAGACTGCTCAGAAAACTATGTAAAGATCATCCAATCCTTGGATGCGGGGTACCAACCTGTACTTCTTTTGGCTTATTTGAATACAATCGCACAGGCTGTGACGTTTCCTTAGACTGGAATGATGTATGGTATATGCACTTCTTCCATAGAGAAAGAGTATCTACCAAACACTCCATTGCCAATACTATTTTCAGAAGACAGCTCAACACAAGAGCCTATGGCAGTGATCCCGATGTTTTCTTCTTGAGAGAAGACAATATCCGATTAACTTCTTCTCAAAAAGAAGCACTGATTACTCTGGATGCTCTGTTAGGAAATGTGTTTTTAACCAGTGATAATCCAAACACGTATACAGAAAAACAGAAAGCGCAGTACAGGTACTATCGCCATCTGTCTTCAGCAACCAATATACATTGTTCTTTTACAGGTACTGTATGCACCATCACGTATACATTGGATGGTGTCGCCCAAGCCTTCCACTACGATACCAAAAATCTGTAGATTCATTCTGCAGATTTTTTTAAACACTTTGCATATAGACTGTCCATACCGATTGCCCCAAGAGGAGCAGTAATTAAAATACCCAGTACAGCTACGGATAAAACTATCTCACCACATGCAAGGCCATTAGCAAGTGCAACTCCACCAATTGCTGCCTGTACCGTTGCTTTGGGTAAATAGGAAACCATACAGAACAGTTTCTCTTTCACATCAAGATCAGAGCCTGCCACAGATACCAACACGCCAAAAGAACGTACAAACAATGCCATAATGATCAATACAACAGCTTTTGGCCCTGCAAGAAAAGTATATTGAATATTGACTTCAGCCCCCACAAGTACAAACAACAGAATTTCTGCCATCTGCCAGATGTTGCCAATCTGACAGGACATATGCTTTATCAGTGTCTGTCTGGATTGCATCTTTACTACCACAGCCATAGCCACAACTGCCAGTAATCCGGACATACTGAAATATGGCTGTAACACATCTTCCAAAGTGACAAGAATAAAGGATACAGATAAAAGCACCACCACTTTCAATGTAACAGAAAGTTCTGTATGGTTAAACAGGATGGATACTGCCATTCCCACCACAATCCCTGCAAGTATACCAAGAACTATGGAAAGAGGAATATTCAGAAATCCTGTCCACTGTATCTGTCCACCTTTTGCCATGGCAAGAAAAGTGGAAAACAGTACAATAACAAAAATATCATCGCAGGAAGCTCCTGCCAGTAATCGTTGAGGAATAGCTTTTTGAGTACCATACCCCTTTTCAATATACTCTACCATTCTCGGAACCACCACTGCAGGGGACACTGCCGCAAGCACGCTGCCCATAATGGCTGCCTCCACATAGGTGATACCCAACAATTTTGGAGCAAGCACCACATAGGCAACAAGTTCAAAAGAAGCCGGTACAAATGATAACAATATTGCGGATTTTCCTGCTTTTTTCAGATCTTGTATATTTAATGTCAGTCCTGCTTTGATAAGAATAATGATTAAAGCGATTTTCCTGAATACAGCAGAAACAGATAAAATTGTCGGATCCAGTACATTACACACATACGGTCCAAGAAGAATACCTGCCACAAGCATCCCCACAATACGAGGTAAATGCAGCTGTTGAGCCATGCGCGCCATACTTAGCCCTGCAAGAAAAATTAGTGCCAGTGATAATAACATAGACCATCCTTTCTGTCACAAAAAAGGCTGACAACTTTTCTGCGACTTAAAAACAAATCGTAGAAGTCATCAGCCTGATAGATATCAGCAGTTCTGGTTTTCACCAAGGGAGAACCTCATTCCCGCTAAGTATCTTACCACTTTATAATCGTTTTTCAAATCCTCCGTGAACTTTTGCGCCGGATTGATAGGTGACAAAGGCATGAGGATCTGTTTCATGAATAATCTGTTCGATCTGAGATTCTTCATAAGCATTTAATGCTACAAACAGAACCTCACAATCTGTGGAAGTATAGGCACCTTCCCCTTTCCAGCAGGTTACCCCTCTTCCCATTTCTTTCAGTATTCTCTGTTTTACCATCGGCTCCTTTGTGAATATCAATGCAGTCACATTAATATTCTGATAATGGAAATGATCCGCCACGGTATATAAGATACCTACAAACACCGCAGAATACATGATGGTTTTAACATCATACACAAACAGGCATATGCCAAAAAGGACAATGTTAAAATAAATCGATACCTGCCCTGTTTTAAAGTCAGGTTTCTTCTTCACAAGACACACTGTTGCGATATCCATCCCTCCACAACAGCCACTTCCAGATAATGCAAGCCCTACACCAATGCCGCAGATCATGGCCCCAAACACTACATTTAAGATCATATCTTCCACAACAGGTGCATTTACTGCAGGAAGTAAGGACAATAATACTGTCTGTATGGCAAGTGAGACCAGTGTCTTTATACAGAAATCCCTGTTCATGATGGTGTACGCCATAATGAATAACGGAATATTCAGCGTAAAGTTAATAATACCAAGAAGATTCATACCGGAAGGTACAGGTAAAAGATGCTTGATGGCATATTCTATTAACTGTGATAAACCAATCATTCCACCAAAGTTAATATGATTAGGTGTTACAAACAACCAGATACCCACCGTTAACAATACAGATCCCAGAACAAGATTACTTATTTTCCTCATGAAAATATTTTAGCGCATGTACTGTTAATCTACAGCAATATTTTTCATTGCCTGAATTTCATTCTGTACAGACTGCTGGAAATATTCTAACTGCTTTGCTCGTGCATCAGTATACGTTTTCAATTCCGCACTCACATCCGCACCATCTTCTTTTTCCAGTAAGGAAGCTGTAGCTAAAGCAGTATCTGTAAAGTAATACCCTTTAGTATTACCCCACCATTTATTGTTATCCACAGCTTTATTGGCATGATTGTCAATCTTTACTGCAGCTGAAGGAGAGAATAAATAATAGTTGTATTCACATAAACCATTTAATTCATACGCTACATCCAGCGCATCAGAAATTTTCCCTTCTTTCAGATCATCAATCACTTCATCCAGTACAGTTAAGTTATCCTGATATCCTACATGTTTCATGACAATATCGCTGGAGAAAACAATACCGACAAAGTTATCCTGTACATATTTAAACAGCTGTAACGCTTTCTGATTGAATACCTTGCCTTCTTCCTGAATAGCTGTAACATCTTTTCCATCAGCCACTGCCTTTGCATAACGTGTATTGATATCTTCACATTCCTTATTCAAAGTATCTACAGCTTTCCGGAATGTGTCGATGCCTTCCTGCCAGTCTTGTTTGGAGATACCTGCTTCCTTTGCATACTCTTCATCGAAGCTTTCCATCAGATCATCAATAGTAGCCTGCATGTTTAAAGGCATAGCTGGTAACTGATCAATAGCGATGGCAATACTTCCAAATACACCCACATTGGCTTTCATGACTTTTTCACTGTAAGTATCTGTATTATCAGATTCTGTATGATAATGTAATTCTGTCCAGGAGTATTCCTCGCTGTCACTTACTTCATCAGAACATGTGTCTGTTGTGTTTAAGAAATATGGTACGCCTGCGCCTCTGTAAGATACACCATCTTCCATGGTAGTCGTATCCAGTGTTTCACTTTGAATACCATTTTCATAGTCTTTGACTGCCACATCCAGAACACCGCTTTCTGACAGTTCTTTCACTACAGAAGCATATTCAGGAACGCAGGAAACCACAAAAGAATCTCCTCCGTCATCAAAAGCACATAACTCAAAGTTGAATAATGCCAGAGTTTTTTCAGCCCATTCAGGATGTACATTATTAATCAGTTCATACGCACCTCTTGTCCAGTCAAATTCTGTACCTGTAGCACCCCATTCTTCTGCACCATGCGCAACAACTACAATATCATTTTCAGGTGTATAGCCACTGTCAATCATACCTTTTGCCATAGTCATGATGGCACCGATAGCACTGCAGTCATCCTGGAAACCTGTAAAATACATATCATAATGACCTGCAAACAAGATCTGCTGATCATGAGATTTACCAGGAATATAACCTACCACATCATAACTTGTACCATTTTCAGGCTCCATAACACTGTCCACCTTTAAAGTGCAGGTTGTGTTTCCGTTATCTATAGCTTCTTTGATCTGTTTATATTCATTCATAGTAATGATGGTTGTTGGAATAACATCTTCAGCACATACGTCCTGAATCTGGTGTTCATCATCACTGTTTCTTCCATACCCATCAAGATCATAAGTCACAAGGGCTTTTGCACCATGTTCATAGGCTTCATAAATGTATCCGCCAATCCAGGATTCATTTAACTGGTCAACACCCACCAGTGCAATCTTATCCTTAACATCTTTTCCTTCATAATCCTGTTTAAATCCTGTACCGCAATCAACGATTTCTGCAGTAATACCGTTTTCATCTGTACCGTTAACCATGTAGGAAACAGGCATCAGATCAATATCTGTACCCTCAATAGTCAAAGAGGCATCATTATACTGCCACTTGTCTACTGTGACAGGAATCTTTTCCACATTCTGCAAACCGATGGACTCCATCTGTTTTGCAATAAAATCTGCAGCTCTGTGTTCCGCATCGGATCCAGATGTTCGAAATCCCAGTACATTTTCATGCATGGAAGTGTCTGTGGATAATGTTTCTGTAAGATTGTAGGCATAGTCCATATCGATGGCTTCTACATACTTGTTCACAGCATCCTGATAGAAAGTTTCATCATTTGCGGCACTTTCTGCTTTACAGCCAGTTAAGCTGATCAGCATGAGTACACTAAGGCTTACTTTTAAATTGTTTTTCATTTTCTTCCCCTTTCAACAATAAAAAAGACAGATGCGCAAAACACACCTGTCCAAATCATCTACTTTCAGTACTTTCTGTAACAGAAATCACTTCTTATTGACCATTTCATAAGGTTACTATTTTGCACACAACTTTATAAAACTGAGCTTTTAACTCAATCAATAAGGGTAAACACCCTTCCGTATTCCCTAAATACGGTTCCAATCTCTTCAATTGGTCTTCGGCATTTGACCCGGCCGTCCGTGTAGCCTCAGCCTGAATAGGCGGTCAATTTCTGTACTTTTGTACGGCAATAGAATACTGGAAAGCAAATAAAAAAGCAATTAGTTTTTTTCTAACTGCTCTACAATCATTTCCACCTGATAGATGGCATCCTGCACCTGTCTTTTTGCCTGAGACATCTTGCTTTGTACAAACATATCCACCAGGAAATTGTCAAAAAAGATATCTGCAAAACTGACAAATCCATCCATGTCAATATCCGGAAAAGACATACCTCTTACATCCTGCAACTCCTGGCTGAAAGCATACAGATCTCTTTTTGCTCTTTCGACATATCTTCTGGCATCTTGTACTTTGGACTGTTTCAACATGGAGGAAAACATACCGCCTCCCAGTAAATCTACAATACCCCAGTTACTTGCACTGTTCAGGCAGTCTTTTGCGTCATACAGACTGTCAAGAGCTCTTCTTCCTGCTCTTAAAGCTTCATATTTCTCTTTATTTTCATCGTATAGCATACAATCAGTATAGCACAGTTACAAATAAGTGCCTTCTTGAAGATTCTTAAGATGTTTCTATACTTAAAACAAGACTTAAAAGGAGAGCAACGATGATTAACAAAGACATGTTTACACCAGTACATACCAGCATTACCAATGCAACACTTGATGGAGAAAACTGTATCTGTGTTGTAAAAAAAGACAAAATCAATATTCCTGATGAAAACACCTATGCTTTTTTGAATACCTCACATTTTCATAATGGAACGATTGAAGGCATCTTTCAAAGCAGATTGTTAAAGGATGCACCGGATCATGCAAGAGGATTTCTGGGCATTGTTTTTCGCGCAGCACCTGACAGTTCAGAATTTGAAAGTTTTTACGTACGACCGACAAATGGAAGAAACTGCACAGATCCTGTAAGAAAAGCTCATGGATGTCAGTACTTTACTTTCCCAGGATACACTTTTTCCTATTACAGAGAGTTTGGCATCACTGACTATGAAGCACCTGTTGGTCTTGACCTGAATGAATGGTTTACGCTTAAAGCTGTGATTGACGAAGATACTGCCACTTTCTACGTAAACGACACAAAGGCACTCTATGTCCCACATCTAAAACATGGAACAGGTACGTATGGACATGTTGGGATTTTTACAGACATTGGCACTGAAGGCTATGTAAAAGACCTTACTGTTCTGTGTAAAGACTGAAAAAGCCGGGTTCTCCGGCTTTTCATTATTCAGTAATTGTGAAGATATCTCCCTTATGAATCAGATCCAGGATACATAAAGCATCTTTGGAAATATGCCCCACCAGATTTCTTTGACCTGTATTCTTCATTGGTTTCATACAGATCTGAATTTCTGCTTTATAGAAGCTCAGATTGTTATTAACGATTAAGACATCGCCTTTCTCAAAGTATTCCTTACCACAGTCTCTGCAAGGAATATCCGCATTCTTATAGAACAGTCTTGTCCATCTGCTGCGAATCATGTAGTGGATATATTCACTGACCTGATGACTGCCATAGTGCAGAATTTCTTTTTCAGTGCCTGTAACACCTTCAGCAAGCTCAATACCTAATGGCAATCTCTTTAAATCTCCGTGAGGTAAAATGTTGGAAATCATTTCCCCAAACTGAGTTACTTTATCTACATGTACATAGACTTCCTTCATGACATCTGCAACCTGTTTGAATTCTTCTTCTGTAGCAAATGCATTACCGAATAAGATTTCATCCACGTTATTCATCGCAAGTATATGTCTTACCTGATCAGAAACAGACATGAATCTATGATCTTCTATTGTCACAAGACCATCATGTACAGGCCATGGACCATGAGCCTTTTTATCATGAGATGTAATAAACAATGCTACTTTGACACCTTTTTCTTTCCAGTGTTCATTGATTTCCATGGTGGATTCAAGATCTGCACCTGTATATTCCTGAGGATAGAAATTATGACATACTGAAAGATTATCAGGGTTTGCACCACCATCTAATGCTGCATCAATTGCCGCAATAAATCCTGCAGACATTTCCACACCAACACCATAATGATTGTTAATCAGTGTGACGTCTCTTTCATCTCTGTAGCACATATCCATACGCAGGATATCAATGCCCATTTCATTGATGACTTCCAGATGAGATTCATCTGCACCAAGCATCTTCAGACAATCTGTATTGGCATCACCACATACCTTCATGCCATACTTATGGGCAATCGCTGTAAAGTTTTTAAAATAAGTAATGATTTCTTCTCTTGTACCTGGTACTGAGAAGATAGAAGTAAAGATTTTTGTGAATCCATATCTGGAAGCCAATTGGAGATAAGATTCAATTTCTTCCATTGTTTCCTGTTCAGGATATAAAGATACACCTAAAGTAATCATGTTTTCCTCCTTTTGATTATATGATTTCTCCATTGCTTTCTATACATGTATGATACCATGCAAAGCTGTCTTTTTTATATCGGTTTAATGTGCCTTTCCCTTCATCATCCATATCTACATAGATGACTCCGTATCTCTTTCTCATTTCCCCTGTGGAAGCAGACACAAGGTCAATAATACCCCATGGAGTATAGGCAATCAGATCCACACCGTCTTCATTGATGGCTTTATCCATCGCTTCTACATGCCCTCTAAAATATTCAATACGATACGGATCATGCACACTGCCGTCTTCTTCCAGAACATCTTTGGCGCCAAGTCCGTTTTCCACAACCATGATAGGTACCTGATATCTGTCATAGAAAGCATTCAGACTGTAACGTAATCCATCCGGATCCATAGCCCATCCCCATTCAGAGTATTGCAAATACGGATTCTTATATCCTAAAGAGAAGTTTCCTCCGGAATCCTTCTGTACATCTGTATGTGTTGTTTCACAGCTTGTAGAATAATAACTGTAGGACATGAAGTCTACACAACCATTCTTTAATACTTCCGCATCTAATGCATACTTTTCGTACTGTACATCATATTTTTTCCATAAACGTTTTGCATAGTGAGAATACGCGCCTCTGATCATAACATCTCCTGCATAATAGAAGCCTTCCTGCATCTTCTGCTGAGCACACAGCACATCTTCAGGATCACAAGTCAGAGGATAGGTCACCATACCCGCAATCATACAACCCATCTTAAAAGATGGATACTGTTTATGGGCATACGCTACCACATTGGCACTTGCCACGAACTTATTGTGCAGTTCATCAAATAATGGTGGTACTTTTTCTTTTGGAAACTGCGGAAATAATGTCGGCATTAAGATGGTTGTATTGATTTCATTGAATGTCAGCCAGTAGGTAACATCATTCTTATATTCTTCAAATATCGTCTGACAGTACTTCTCATACAGTAAAATAGTATTTCTGTTCTGCCATCCACCTAAATGTTCCTCAATATACAGTGGATCATCATAATGAGAAATAGTAACCAGAGGTTCAATGGAATACTTATGCAGTTCATCAAATACTGCATGATAGAAATCCAGTCCTTCCTGATTGGGATGGTCTTCATCTCCATGAGGATAGATACGTGGCCACGCAATGGACATTCTGAACATCTTTAATCCCAGTTCATGGAATAAAGCAATATCTTCCTTATATCTGTGATAGAAATCAGTGCCAATGTGATTAGGATAATAATATCCATCCAGTACTGCATATCTTTCACCCGGTTCCAGTTCTTTTGCAAAATTTGGTTTTGTCTTTGGGTTACCATTTTTATCAATGCATGTAACCATTCTTGGTGTGGATACAGTGGCTCCGGTAGTCACATCACATGAAGACATGCCTCTTCCACCTTCATTCCATCCACCTTCATACTGGTTGGCAGCAGTAGCACCACCCCAGAAAAAATTCTTTGGAAAACTCATATGTATACTCCTTGCACAAAAATCCCCATTACCGGGGATTTTTATGTCTTTTCAATTTTGTTTATTCAGCAGCTTCTGCAGCATTCTTAGCTTCTACTTCAAGCATCTGCTTTTCATAAACTTTATAGAATGGCAGCCAGAGCAGATAACATACAGGGAATAACAGCAGAACGAAGATGACGTTCTTGAAATCCAGAGTTGTCATGAATGTAGATAATACAACAGGTAATGTTGTCATTAATAATACCTGTGGATAACCAATCAGACCAAGCTTATATACGATGGCATACAGGATACCTACAACAACAGGCTGTAAGAAGAATGGAATCATCAGTGTAGCGTTATACATGATAGGCATACCGAAGATAACAGGTTCGTTGATACCGAAGATGTTTGGTATTAAAGAAGCCTTACAGATTGTTCTGATAGTTGTAGATTTGGATTTCAGGCCCATGATAACTAAAGGTAATGTATTACCTGCACCACCCCATACAGCCATAGCACCATATAAGAATACAGGGTTATATACCAGTGGCTGACCTTCAGCAGCTAAAGCAGCGTTGCCAGAATATGCCTGAATATATGGCAACATAATAACTGCGAATACAACAGATGTACCATGAATACCGAAGAACCAGCATAACTGAGCAACGAACATGATAACAAACATACCAGGTGTGGAAATCAGCACTTTTAATGGAATGGATAAGATACCAATAATCAGATTGGATAATGTAGTTCCTGTAAATGTAGAAATCACATAAGATAATACATACCAGAAAATAATACACATACCCATTGGCACAATTGCCTTAAAGGAGTTGCCAACACCTTCAGGTACAGAATCTGGAAGTTTGATTCTCAGATTTTTATCCTGACAGAACTTCATGATACGCGCACATACCAGACCGATGATTAAAGCAACGAACAGGTTTGTAGTACCCATGTTAGCAATATTGATGTAGAAAGCACCTTCCATTTCTGTTAATGGGCAGCATACGATGAAGTAACATGCCATGGATGTAAATCCAGACATCATCTGGTTGACACCTAACTGTTTGGAATAACTTGCGGAAATACAGTATGCCATGAAGAATGACAGGATTCCCATTGTCCATCTGTATGGTGTATAGAAGAAATTGTATAATGTACCGGCTGTATCCCATCCAAAGAATGTAGCACCGATAACACAGATGATCTGAAATACTGCACCAGTCATCAACAGGCCCATGGTTCCACCCATACCACCTGAAATTGCACTGAATAACTTTGAACCTGATAGTTTCAAAGAAAGATCTTCCAGTTTGTGCATGAAACTGGATTCTGCGATACGTTCAACTAAGTTTTTCTTTTCAGTCTCTGTAGACATAAATAGTCCTCCTTTCCGTTTCTTAACCGATTAAACTCTTAGCCTGTTTGTAAATATTGACAGCATTTGCCAATGCATAATCCTGTGGTGCCATCAAAGCACAAGGAATGCCTGCCTTATCAGCAGTTGCCTGTAAATCACGTGCTCTGTTACGAACCTGTGGAGCATACAGAAGAACCTGATAGCCATCATTAATGATTTCACTGACTTCAGAAGTGCCTACAGCTCTTACTTCAATATCTTCTCCCACTTTCTGTCCATATTCTCTTAATTTCTTTTCAACGATACTGGAGGAAAAGCCTCCTGCACAACAAATCAAGATTTTCATACTTATTTACCTTCCTTTAATTCTTTTACTTCTTTTTCTAATGC
Source organism: uncultured Bulleidia sp. (assembly GCA_934754415.1). Taxonomy (GTDB): domain Bacteria; phylum Bacillota_I; class Bacilli_A; order Erysipelotrichales; family Erysipelotrichaceae; genus Bulleidia. The sequence continues at coordinate 19,858 of CAKVIS010000016.1, read as the reverse complement.
GTCTACACGTTTGTACAAAGTGATCAGTTCTCTGATCAGATCCTGAGCCAGTTCGGAATTCATCAAATGATCCTGTGCATGTACTAACAGCACATCAATAGGGACTTCTTCCCCCTGTGCTGTTGCAGTGATGAGTTCCATCTGCTGTTTGTGTACCGGAAGAGTTGCGGCTGTTGCCTGCTTTAACAGTTCTTCAGCTTTTTCAAAGTTACCGTCATTGGCTTCTGTCAAAGCTTCAAATGCACAACCTTTTGCATCTCCGGCTGCAGCTATCAGCTGCATGGAAATAGATTCTGTATCTACCATATTTCCCTCCTTCGTTTTCTACATCGTCATTAAACACTTTTTTATTTTTAAACTCAAATCGCTGTTTTTTACATTTTTATGCACTTTTTAAACACTAATTTATTTTTTAAACTGTATTGTGGGTTTTTGATGGCACTTTTTACCATACAAATCACAAAATGTGCAAAAAACAGTTCTGTATTTCACAGAACTGTTTAAAAAATGTATGCGTTTTCAAACGAATCAAATTGTTTATTTTAATATTTCAAGAATTGTTGCTATCTCATCATCCTGTATAGTCACATCAGCTTCTTCTTCAAGTTCCCTCAGGATGTCCCGGATATCGTTATATGCTCTCTTATTTCTGGATAAAACTGTATCTTTATGCACATTGGCAGGTAACTTTCCTCCACTTTTAATTCTGTTGATCATACAGGCAATATGCAGAAATAATCCCATCTCTTCATCCGGATCGAGCTTTCTTGTCTTTTTCATCATCTTCTTGATACAGGAGTGAATGACTTTTTTAATCTTGTGAATATCCATATACTCCAGCTGTTCTGCAAGATAGGCGTATAATGCATCATAATCTATCAGAGAAGACTCTGTTGTGTCTGCATCAATCGATAATACAAGATCCAGCTTATCCAATGGTGTATTGAACAGTCTGGCAACCGAAATATACGGAATGTCATACAGTGAAGGATCATACGTACCAACCACGCATAAAATTTCACCATTACTTCTATAGTAATTGATATGGTCCATCATGACTTTTCTGTCACTTGCCGCAAGAGGTATGACATTGACACCTTTGAGGTCTACATGTCTGGTAATGTACTGTTCTATCTGTCTTGCAGATCCGGACCCTGAAGCACATAGAGTGATAATGTACTTTTTAGAAGTGATATCATACCTTTTATATTCTTCTTTCAGTTTAGAGAAAGAACCAAACCCTGTATTTAAGATAGATGTATAGGCATCTTCAAGATTTTCTCCTCCATCCATCTTAATGATGGAATCCAGTATTAACAGAGTCATAGGAAGCTCTATCATACGCATATATACAGATGTCTCTATTTGTATGGTTTCCATGATTTTTTTCAAAGAACCCATATCATAAAACACCAGAATGCCGTTCGTACCAATACGTATACACAACTCCTTAATATTCTTATACGCTTCTTCCATGCTCTGATTCAATAAGAGATCATAACTGTATACTGTATCTGTCTTATATAATCCCTGGATAGTATCTTTAATGGACGACGCTACTTTCCCATGCATAATCAGTAATACTGCCGGTTTTTCTCTTTGAGAATTCCGTATCTGTGTATTGGAAAAGTACATTGTTAAAAGGACTGTATCATCAATACTGACATCCACTTTAAACTGCTTACTGATTTTTGAAGTGATTCTTGCCGCAAAGGCATATTCCTGTGGATATTCCTCTACCACTTCTGCAATCTTTTCATTAGAAATTCTTTTTTTAGAAGCACTTTGGTGCACCAGGTTATATACCTGAAAGCACATGGACTGGAAAATAGATGCCGGATACACTCTTGCAAATGTGCTGCCTGCCTCCTGCAGTGCCTCTTCTACAAACTCTGCAATTTCCGGTGAAATCAGTTTTTCCAGTGCTTTTCTGTCATACTGTTTATCATTGGAAGACATATGATCGGATACGTCAGTTTCTATATCTGCAGACACAATGGTCATGATATCTTCTTCAGGAATATTTCTTTCTTTTAATTCCCTGATTTTTTCATCTATGACATCATAAATAGACTGTTTCTGAATACGTGAGGTTTCCTTCTTCTGGCTCTTTGTGTCCGATGTATAGGAATAGGTATAATTTTCTGGTATCAGTTTTTCTATCACAGTGCGATTATCTTTATACTTTAAGAACCCTTTTCTTACATACGGATTACAGTCACTCAGATACACACTTAAAGTAGGATCTTCTTTGGAAACTTCTCTTACAAAGGCATTGGCACAGCCAATAGTAATATCCTCCTTTAACTGCTTTACATTTCCTTCACAGGTATACAGTAAAAGGCATCTTAACAGCTCAGAATTAATCACAATCTCTCTGTGTACTTTCTCACTTTCTTTTTTAAAGAACGTTTCAATGAACTGCAATCTTTCTTCAAATCCTCTTTCCTGTAAAGAAGGTAAATGCATACGGAAAGCATATTCTCCATATTCTTCTTTAAAATCTGCAGTAGTTTCTCTGGATATCACCGTAATCAGTTTTGACTGTACAGTATCCCAGTCCTGTTTTTGCTGGACCTGTCTGACCAGTTCTTCATCATCTGCTGTACAATGGGATATCAGCAAAAATCCTCCATGCACCTTTAATGCATCTTCATAAGAAGAAAAGTCCTCCATTTTTTTGGCTTCACGAATATCCAGCTCCATAAATGGTGCTTCTTTATGAATCAGTCCTCTGGATTTTGCATAGGCATACATCTTTTTTACAAAATATCTTTTACCAGATCCCCTTTCGCCGGATATATATGCACAGATGTTCTTTTCAGGATACAACATACATGCCTTGGCAAGCTTCACCACATTCTTCAAGGAGCCATTTGCCCCCACAATATTGGAAAAATCATCTTCCTGTACTGCATTGTCTTTCAGTGTATATCTTACGGGCCTTCCTGCACTTTTCACCAAATAGTCTTCTGTACAAAGCTGATTTAAAGCAGTAGAAATATTTGCACGCTGAATATCAAAAACTTCCTGTAACTGTTGCGCTGTAAAAGACACAGTTTCCTGTTCACTGGCCTTTTCCTGGATATACTCCAGTATTTTCTGTTTATTCGTTTTCATTGTCTGTACCTTCTAAGTATATTAAACACTATAGCACATATTTAAACACTATATTTTTTTATTATTTATACTCTGATTTCTTTTTTTACTATTACAATACTTAAAGAAAGAGGCACAGAATATGAAACAGAGAATTGTAGTAGACGCTCCTATCGAAGGATTATTTCAAGCTTTAATTCAGCCGGCTATGGAAGCCTATGAAAATGTAAAAAAGAAAGCACCTACAGAAGAACAGTTGCAGCATGGTCTTTCCTATCAGGCACCTGTTGCCGACAGTAAACCGGTAAAATATGCGACCATAAAAATATTGAAGTACGAAAAACCACATGTATTCTCCATGGAGTATACCAGCAGTACTTTCCATAAAATAGATACCATGTGGTTATCTTCCACAGATACAGGCAAAGTAGAAATCATCACACAGCATATGGAAGAAACTATTCGTAATGGTCAGATTATCCGCTCCAAAGGGAAAGATGACCCGGACACCATCAAATCCATGTCACTCATGGAAACAGCAAAATACAGACGCCTTGCTTCTGCAGTGAAAAAAGGGCTGTTATAAATCTTTATACTCAATCTGCAGGATTGGGTATTTTTTATCATATACAAAAGAAAAAAGAGCAGAACGCTCTTTCACTTCAATCCTTTTGGTGTGATGTAATGATCAAACAGATACTTACCTACACCACCATCAACACAATCATAATCTGTTAAAGCATCTGCACATTTCTTAGTTCCTTCAGAGCCATCTTTCAGACAGACTCCCCAACCGGAATCTTTCAACATGGTGTCATCATTTTCATTATCTCCAAAGGCAATGACATTCTGCATATCTATACCCTTCCATGAGCAGTACTTCTGTAATCCTGATCCCTTGTCAATACCTGCATGTAATACTTCTACAGTACCTGGGAAAGTAGAGATGATCTGATAGTTATCAGAAAATTTTTCCAGGAATCTTTCTCTGACCATTTTTTCATATTTTGCTTCAGTTCTGAACAGGAATTTAAAAGTTGGTCTTTCACACAGTTTATCAATATTGCCTGTGCAGTCCACAAATTCAAATCCATGTCTTCTGCTGGATTCCAGCAGTTCTCCCTGAATATTAATAGCGTTATGGTTTTCATTGCCTTCACAGTTTACAGAGATGGCATATTTATCAATCAGCGGTTCCATGTAATGCAGAATTTCTGACATCTCCTGTACACTTAACATATCTGTTTCCCAGTATTTACCAGTTTCATGATCCAATACCATTCCGCCATTCATGCCTACTACAAAATCAAACTCAAAAGATAAGCCCCATTTCTTACCCATCTGACGTAAATTATCATTAATTTCTCTTCCTGTTCCAAGACCAATCTTCACACCATTCCTGTGTAATACTTCAAAAGCTTCCATTGTGACAGGTGGAAGATCACTTCCTTTACTGGTCAGTGTCATATCAATATCTGCAGCCACTACCTGAATTGTATCTAGCATATATATTCACCTCTGTTTCAACTGTTATTATTCTAACAAACTCTTTTCGACACTTTGTAACGAATTATCATGGAAATACCACAAAGATTATTTGAAGAAGTAATGGTATGGTGAATATAAGGAAATTTATTATGTCATTACATATTATCAGAGATACCATTACACACATGCATACCGATGCCATTGTCAATACCGCCAATCGCTTTCCTGTAGTTGGTTCAGGTTGCGATGAAACCATCTCAGGCACGCTTACTGCCATGAGAGAGTCTTCTTCTCCTGTTGAATTCAAGAAAAAAGCTGCTCGCGCCTTTGCAGGAGTTACAGAAGATTTCAAAAAAAAGAAAGAATCATTAGCATCCTCCTCTTGTTACAGTTATTCAATAAGAGTATTTGAATGTAAGATTTGTATTGCTATTGTGCGGACATTTTCATATGATTAAGACAGATGAAAACACTACTCACGAAAGGAGATTTTTATATGGCCACAAAATCAGCAAATTTATACGCTAGGATTGAACCAGATGTCAAAGAAAAAGCAGAAAATATCCTGTCTACACTAGGTATCCCTGCTTCCAGTGCTATCAATATGTTTTATAAACAAATTATCTTACAGAGAGGACTTCCATTTGAAGTAAAAATACCAGCTGGCAGACCTGTTGACATCAGCACATTATCAGAAGCACAGTTCAATGAAGAATTGGAAAAAGGATACGCAGATATGCAGGCTGGAAGGACAAAAAATGCGAAGAAAGCCTTTGCTGACATTCGCAAAGATTATGGTTTATGATATATGAAGTAGAAATATCCGAACAGGCCAACAATGATTTGAGAGGGATTTTTGAATATATCGCTTTTGAACTACAATCACCGGAAAATGCAAGCGGACAACTTGACCGTCTGGAAGAACAAATATTAAGTCTGGATTCGATGCCGGAAAGCGTAACAATTAGCTGACACAAGAAAAATTGATGTCAAATCAAGAAAAAGTAATGAAGCCTCGTAAAATCAAGTGTTACAAAAATGTCATAATATTTAGCACTCAACTCTTGACAGTGCTAAAAAGTGAGCTATAACTATACATGTAAGATCAGTAAGGGTCCTACAGAAGAGATGCTTTGCAGCACCGCTCCTTAAGGTAAAGTGAAAACTTTGGAGGTGTGGTTATGAGAAAGTATTTACCTGATGTATTTGATGATGAGTATGATTTGTTTGAGGATTTTGACAGAAACTTCTTCGGAAGAAGAAATCCATTATTTGGACACCATGAAAAGAATCTTATGAAAACAGATATTCGTGATGAAAAAGATCATTACGAAATGATGGTTGATTTGCCTGGATTTAAGAAAGATGAAATCCAGTTAAGTCTGCAGGATGGATATCTGACTATCAGTGCTGAAAAAGGTCTGGACAAAGATGAAAATGATAAGAACGGCAATCTTATCAGACAGGAACGTTACAGTGGCGCTTTATCAAGAAGCTACTATATTGGTGAATCCATCACAGAAGATGAAGTCAAAGCTAAATTTGAAGATGGCGTTCTTTCTATCATCATTCCTAAGAAGGAAGAAAAAGAAGAACTTCCTGAATCCAGTCACATTATGATTGAATAACTGAAGGACCTCTTCAGGGAATATGTCCCCGAAGAGGTTTTCTTTTTTTTGGTTTAAGGAGAAAAAAAGTCAGACAGGAATATACTCCCATCTGACCAGAGTCTCTAACTTTAATCTAAATCTTCTCCGTTAGACGCAATAACTTTTTTATACCAGTAGAAAGAATCCTTTCTGCTGCGATCTCCCTTACCTGTACCATCATCCTGATAATCTACATACACAAATCCATAACGTTTATGCATTTCTCCTGTACTTGCAGAGACAAGGTCGATGCATCCCCATGGAGTAAAGCCCCAAAGTTCTACACCATCAATATCCACAGCATCTTTCATTGCCTGTACATGATCACGTAAATAGTTAATACGGTAATCATCATGGATACTGCCATCAGCTTCTACGGTATCCTGTGCACCAAGTCCATTTTCAACAACCATCAACGGTAACTGATAACGATCATACATATAATCCAGAGCCAGACGTAAACCCGTTGGATCAATCTGCCATCCCCAGTCACTAGCCTTAAGATATGGGTTCTTGACACCAAACATCATATTACCGCCCTGATTTGCCAGTACTTCAGGATCTGCAGAAGCACAGTTACTCATATAGTAAGAGAAGCTGATGAAATCCACTGTCCCCTTTTTCAGAGTCTCTTTTTCTTCCTCTGTAAGACTGAAGTGAACACCTGTTCTTTCATATTCCTTCAATTTATAGGCAGGATAGTAACCACGCGCCTGTACATCACAATAGAAATAGCTTCCATTAAAGGACTCCCATGTCTTTAATACATCACGAGGTGCACATGTATACGGGTACATAATGCCATATCCAATCATATTACCAACTTTATTATTGGCATCAATATCATGTAATACCTGTACTGCTTTCGCACTTGCTAACAACTGATGTTTCGCCGCATCTGCCAGTTTCTGTGGATCTTTGCTAGGAACACCTGCTGCCATCCATCCTCCAAATCCTAGGCAGTTGATTTCATTGAAAGTCAGCCAGTATTCTACTTTACCTTTATATCTTTCACCAACAGTTTTTACATAACGCACAAAGCAGTCAATCGTTCTTTCGTCTGTCCAGGAACCCCACTTGTTAGTTAATCCGACTGGTGTTTCATAATGAGATAAAGTAACTAATGGTTTAATACCGTATTTCAGACATTCATCAAATACTGCATCATAGAACTTCAGTCCTTCTTCGTTTGGCTCCTCTTCATAACCAAGAGGGAAAATACGTGTCCAGTTAATAGACATACGGAATGTCTTGTAGCCCATCTCACCCATTAAAGCAATGTCTTCTTTGTAACGATGATAGAAGTCGCTTGCTTCATGAGAAGGATAATCATATCCATCAAAACAGCCAAACACTGCATCTTCCGGTGCATCCAGTGTAAACATCATATCCGCATGCACTGTACCATCACTTGTTTTATATGTTACTTTTCTTGGTTCTGTTCTGGATCCACGTGTACAGCAGTCAGAACTGCTGACACCTTTTCCATCTGCATCCCAGCCACCTTCATACTGGTTGGCTGCTGTAGCTCCTCCCCAGAGGAAATCTTTTTTAAATGCCATACTTACTTACCCTCTTTCCTGTATAAAACACAATAACATCAGCTATTGTACTGACGTTATTGTATAGTTGTTGATTAAGCAGCTTTTTCAGCAGCTGCAGCTGCCTGTTCCTGCTTATATAACTGATTATCGTAAGCCTTGAAGAATGGATACCATACAATACCTGCAGGAATCATCATCAGATAATCCCAGATAGCATTACGCCAGTTCAATGTTGTAAGGAAAGAACCAAATCCCATTGGTAACAATGTCATAATTGGTATGAAACCTGGAATCAGGAATCCTGTCTTATATCCGATTAAAGAACAGATCATAACCAGGATAACGTTCAGGATATATGGAATACACAGAATTGGGTTATACATAATAGGCATACCGAATGTAACAGGCTCGTTAATACCAAACCATCCAGGTACCAAAGCAATCTTGGAAACAGCTTTAATCTGTTCAGACTTAGCTCTTAAACCAAAGATAACAAGTGGAAGTGTATTACCGGAACCACCACAATATGCCATACTTCCATATAAAGAGATTGGATAGAATACCAATGCACCTACACCACCTGCAGCATACGCAGCAGCGTTAGATGTAGCAGCCTGAATCATCATAGGCATCAATACAGAATAAACAATCATGGAACCATGAATACCAAAGCACCATAACAGACATGCAAATGGTACTAAGACAAACATACCAGGTACAGATACCAGTGCATTTAATGGAGCAGATAAAACCATCATAAATCCAGAACAAATACCTAATGCACCGCCAGATACTGCAGAGATAATAGCTTCTAATGCATATAATGGAATCATTGCAAATGCTAATGGAAGAATAGCGGAGAAGCCGTGAACCAATGCTGGTGGACATACATCAGGCATTTTGATTCTTACATTGTGATCCTGGCAGAATTTTTCAACCTGGCAGACAAAGAAAGTTACCATGAAACTTACGAACATACCCTGTGAACCAAGGTAAGTAACTGTAATTGTGCTTGCACCTGCTTCATTAGTACCCCAACCACAAGCAATTAAGCAGAAACATATAGCTGTCTGAACACTTGTCATGATTGGGGACTTTAATTTCAGCTGTTTAGCATACTGGTAAGCGAAAATTAATACAATCCATAAGGAAATAAGATCCATAGTAAAGTGATATGGAGCATATAAAATGTTATATACCGCATCACCTGTCTGGAACAGACCTACCATTGGTCCTACAGCACAGATAATTGTGAAGATTGCACCTACCATAATTGGAGCCATACAGGACATCATCGCACCCTGTAAGGAACTCAAAAATTTGTTGGAACCTAATTTTTGTCCGAATTCCTGGAGTTTAACCATTACCGGACTGTTAAAAATACCATCCATTTTTTAAATCTCTCTTTCTTTTACTTTTTCTGTGCAAACAATCCGTTTGCAATGTTCATAATGTTCTCGCAGTTTCCCACTGCATAATCGAACGAAGGAATGTTCGCGGCAGGAAGACCTGTATCTTCCTGAATTCTCTGAAGTCGATAACTTACCTGCGGTCCTACCAGAACGATATCGTAATCTTTGGATACTTGTGCGTATTCAGAAAGGCCTTTGGCAACAATGGTGTGCTCTTCCCCTTTCTCTTTCCAGTATTCCTGCATTTTATTCATCAGCATTCCTGTCGACATCCCGCATGCGCAAACCATTAATATTCTCATTTTTCCTCCTTTCTGGTTTTATACATCAGGATCATTTCTTTAATCAGTTCCTGTGCCAGCATGCTGGTCATCAGATGATCCTGCGCATGCACAAGTAGCACATCGACTGGTGTAGATTGCCCATTCATTTCTTTAAACAACAATTCTGTCTGCACTTTATGGGCCAAAGTGCCTGCTTCATCAGACTTTTCCATTAGAATGTCTGCTTTTTCCATATCCCCATTTCTAGCCGCTTCTAATGCCTGGAAAGCATAAGATCTGGCATCTCCGGCATGGGCAATCATTTCAAAGGAAATTGCATCAACGGATTGCTCTTGTGTCAGTTGTTTTTCTGCCATTTCTTACCAACCTTTCTTGTCTTTTGACCACTTTCATTTTAGTGTATATACATTTTGTGGTCAAAGCGCTTACAAGATTACAATTATGGGAAAATATACACTAATTTTGTGTATATTTTGGGATTTTTCAAAGATTTTTCTTCATTTTTCTTTCTTTCATATCTAGTGTATACAAAAAAACATCTTTTTTATCCTTAGTGTATATCCCATTTCCCTTTTTGTATCAAACTATTGAATTATGTGTTGTTCTGGCCGTATTTCACACAATTAAGGTATAATACAACCATGAAACTAATACGCACATTTCAAATCACTTCTGATGAGTTCTATTCCTATCTGGAAGAACATCTTCTGGAAGAAATCAAAAAAACAACAAAGAAAAAAAATCTCAGTCCTTCTGTCCTTTGCACCGGTTACAGCTATGATAATAAAGACGCCCGTTCCAAGGTCACCATTAACAACTATGAAAGAGGAAAAATCTACCAGGTAACTGTCAGTTCCTATACGCAGTTTGTCCGTGTGAAATACACCACAGAGGAAACTGCTGATGGTTTAAAGATTACCTTTGAACAGACTACCAGTGAGGATAAGAACCTGAATAAAAAGAATATATTGTACCGCACATGGCACAACTGGGTAACTTTCGGCAGAATGTCCCATACGCTTTATGATATGCGTACAGATATTTTCAATATCCGTGAAGGCATACAGCCAAAAAACGGGAAACAGTATCCTGAAACCCATGCTTTTCTGAAAAAGATGATTCTGAAAAAAACACAGGAGAAAGATCAGTGACGATCCTCTCCTGTGTTTTTATAATTGTTTGACAATTAAGACAATAGTCGCAATCTGTGCATCTTCAAAGATAACCTTGAACTGCTTTTCAAGAGGTCTCAGCAAACGATACACTTCCTTGAAATCCTCAGGATACTTTTCAAGTACCATATCTGCTTCCTCCACATCCTGTTTGGATACTTTCTGTTTACATGTTTCCAGAAGACAGGCAATATGAACAAACAGCCCAAGTTTTCTGTCTTCATTTAAGGCATACATGATTTCCAGCTTATCCATAATTGGAGGTAATGTTTTCTTTAATTCTTCGATGGACACATGTTGAAGCTGACTTTCCAGATACTCATATACCGCAGAATAATCTGATTTTGTGGTTTCCACAGTTTCAAACATCAATACCTTATCAATATCTTCCGGTTTATTTTCAAATACTTTGCTCATGGAGATAAAAGGAATACCAAGCAGTTTTGGATCATAGGATCCCACAAAGCAATGGATATGATACACTTTTTTCAATTCCATCAGTTCTGTAACAAGTTCATCTCTATCGGAAATAGCTAATGGAATAGTCTTGATATCCAGATGGGAATACTGATCAATATATTGTTTTAGCTGTAAAGCTCCACCTTCTCCTGTATGACAAAGTGTTACAATAATATCCTTTCTGTTTTTACTTCTTCCAAACAGAGAATACATCTCACGCAGAGTTGTATGATACACATAGTCCAGATCTTTTTCCTGTACGCATTTTCTGGCCACGTCTATTCCCACAAGTGTTATCGGAAAATAAATATAGCGAATCTTGACATGTATCTCTTCAGAAATCGTATCCAGCATGGTTTTGATAGAACCCATGTCATAAATAGCGATAATTCCCTGTCCATCATCTATCTTAGTGATAAGAGTTTTAATTTCTTCCAGTGCTGTTGCTGAATCCTTTTCAAGTAAAAGATCATAAGCATAGGCATTGTTACAATGTGTCAGAGTATTGGTCACTTCTTTTAATGAACTCGCCACGCCTTTACCATGGAAAATGTACAGCAATTTTGGCTGGCCCTGATTTTCTTCCACATCTTCTATCAGAAACATGGTAATAATCACAATTTCTTCCATAGGAAGAGTAATCCCGAACACTTCTTCAAAACGTTGTGCAAACTGTACAGATACACCATATTCTTTTGGATAATCCTGTACAATCTGAATGACTTTTTCATTGTTTACACGCGAAGAAGTAAACTGATGACTTAACAAAGAATTCATATGCAGGCATAAGCCATAAAAGACATACGATTTAAAATCTCTGTTCAATTCCTGTTTACAGATTTTCATCAGATTCTGCACAATATGAATCAGATGCGAATCTACAATCTTAGATAGCTGTTCTATGTCATATGTGTCATCAAAACTTTGAGAATACTTATATCTCTTGAACAGATTATCCACATGTGTATTGATCACATCATGGATGGTGTCTTCTTTGATGCCTCTTCTGGATAACTCTGTATATTGTGTGCGCATATCCGTATACAGGTCACGGCTCTTATCCATATCACTGTACAGGGAATATTTCTGATGACAATCGTAGATAAACAGATTCTGCTGTCCTATCAATTCAGATATATCATTAGACTGACTGCGCATATGCATGAGACTTCTTTGTACCATGACACTGAAATCGGATACTGTCACTTCAATATTAGCTTCTGACTGATCCATACAACGCACAAACGCAGTAGCACAGGCTTTCTTAATTTCTATTTCCAGATTTTTTATATTATGCGGAAAATCTGTCAATAACAGTGCTTCTAATACTTCTCTTCTGATCTCTACATTTCGTTGTGCATTGTTTGCTTCGATGGTGAAAAAGTAATGCACCAGATCCAGTTTTTCTGTTAATGGTCTGTCCTTAAGCTCAGGAAGCTCAATGATCATGGGAATTCTTTCCGCAAACTGAGATACAGAAGAGGGATGACATGCCATCACAAGAAACACATTTGTACAATCAAGATATGTCTTCTTATCTTCCGTATAGATTCGTCCGGTCTCCAGAAAGATGTCAATGAGGCTTCTTTGTCTTGCACTTAACATATCTGCATGATCTATAAACAACATACCTCCACGTGTACGTCCAAAATAACTGTCTTCAAGTCCTTTTACAGTATTCTTTTCACATCCGAACAGAATAGATTCTATTTCCCGTGTATTTTCTTTATAGTGGCGGCAATTGATCTTGAAAAAGACGCTGCTTTCCTGAAACACTCCAGAATACTTAGCATATTCATACATGGCATATACAAATCTGGTTGTACCACATCCCGATTTTGCACTGACCAGCACATTCAGACTATGCCGAGGATATAAAATAGCCGCCTTGGCAATCTGTAATGGTTTGGCTAAAGAGCCCTGTTCTCCTATCAGAAACTTATCTCCGTATTCCTGTACAGTATCTTCTTTCTGCTTTAATGTATACAGTACAGGTCTTGTATTGGTTTTTTCCAGCTTTCCTTCTTTTACAAGTTCATTTAACAACGCAGATACATTGGATCTTTGAAGCTGATACTGCTGAGCAATCATGATGGTACTGATACCGTCTTTACATGTTTCGTTGGTCACCAGTTCCTTCTGTATAAATTCAAATATGGTCTCTTTGGTTGTTTTCATGTCTCTACCTCAAAATCATCCAAAATCTATACACATTATACACTACATGTCTGTATATGCTCAGTTTCTGTATATTATCCTTTTTTGCAGGATATTCTTTGAACCAGTCAATCAGATAGGAGGAAATGGTCACTGTTATTAAAGAAAACGCAATTCTTCTTAGCGGAATATATGTTAAGGATAACAACAGTACCACAACATCTGTAAAAAGATACGAACGGGCCAGTTTCCACCCGGATACACGCGCAATGGTTAAAGCAAGGGCATCATCTCCACCGCTGGAACCACCTTGCCTTATAATCAAGCCAACTCCAGTGCCTACAAACAATCCTCCCAATACAGCTGCTGCTAAGGGATGTTGAGATAATTCCGGCAACATATATGGAAAACATTCCCATATTTTATAAAAGACTGACACAAAGAATGTAGAAATAACAGAAGTCTTAATAAAACCTCCTCCAAGATACTTCCATGCCAGTCCATAACATACAAGATCCAGCACAGGTGTAATATAGGCCGGAGAAATATGTAACCAGTTTTCCACCAGTAACATGAATCCTATGGCACCACCTTCTGTAATATGGGTGCGCTGATGAATACTATGAATACCAAACGTACAGATTAAAGCACCAAGCATAATGTTCAATATCTTTTTCAATGTTAATCCTTCCATACATCGTCGAAAATGTATCCTCATACCTTTTTACCTCCTTGAAACTATCTGACCTAATACTATAAACTGTATAGTAACTATACAGTCAAGAGGAGGTTTCACGCATCAATTATTTTCTGTTGGAGAAGTGGCCAGACACCAGAACATTTCCAGACAGACTCTGATTTTCTACGTGAAAATCCTCATTACAAAAATGTTGTTGTGCTTCCTGAAAGAAAATGTGTAAGCACCTGTCATACAGGAGATTACCTGTCTATAGATACATCATCGTATGAGCGTCTTTTAAAGTACTGCAGGATAAATCATATGACAATTCTTTCAGATGCCTATGAATTTGCCATCAATGACTATCTTTCCGCCAAGGATGAAAATGCATATATCACCAGAATCTTATTCTATGTAAAGTAAAAAGAACCGATACAGGAATTCCTCCATATACCGGTTCTTTACATATATCTAGTTCTTTGCCTTCACGAGTTTATGAATCACTACGCTCATCACAATTGTAATAATCATACATGGAAGTGTATTGCCTACAGGTGTATCCACCCCCATCAGATAACGATAGACAATAAATCCAAGCAGCCATAACCCTAAATTCAAGACATCAAATTCTTTGTTACTCTTATCATTTTTTAAGATAAAGAAATCTGCAATCTGAATTGCAATCATAGGTGCAAATACAGAACCAATGAGATACAGAAAATTTGTGATATTATCCATTGGATACACAATAGCCGCAATGGTTCCAATAACAGTCACTGCAATAGCCACATATTTTCCATTCCACTTTGGGACGATGGATTCATTGGAAATACCTGCAGAATACGCATCCAGGAAAGTGGTTGTTACAGTAGAGAAAACAATAATCAGTAAGCCTGCAATACCAAGACCTGCTTTGATCATAATCTGCGCAATATCGTATTCCCCGGTAAATACAGCTGCGCCTAAGCCAATCAGATACATCCAACAGCTGACCACACCATACACAATACTGCTGACAAGACTTGCCTTGACAGGTTCTTCAGCTTCTCTTGTATAGTCACTGATTAATGGCAGCCAGCTTAATGGCATGGCAACCGAAAGTTCTACCCCTGCTCCAAATGTCATGGCTTCTTCAGCAATCATTGCTGCATTTCCACCAAAGAAAATAAACTTGCTGAGAAGTAAGGTCAGTATACATAAAGCAATCATGGCCACTGTATTGATCTTACCAAGATTGGTAATTCCTATAGCAATCCATACTAAAATCAATCCACCGATGATAATACTCCAGATCCAGGAACCGGTATGCATAATACCATCTGCCGCAAGAGCACCATCATAAATCATGATGGCAGTCCATCCTACAAGCTGTAATACGTTAAGTGCTGCAAATAACAGACAGCCTTTCTGTCCGAAACTCATTTTGGTGGAATCCATGGCACTTAAACGTTTCTTACCACCAATGACACCTGCAAGAAATAACAGGACACATCCAATGATATGACCAGTCACAATGGCCAGAATACCATTCTTGAATCCCAATGGAGCAAGATAGGTACCTGTTAAAATTTCCGCAATGGAGACACCTGCTCCAAACCAGATCAGAGCATTTTCAAATAAAGAGGTTTTCTTCATTCAGCACTCTCCTTTGTAAATTCATTATTGATGGCAAAAGAATGATCCATAGGACCTGCTCCCTTGCCAAGATCCAGCATGGCATTTAAAGCACCTGAGATATACGACTTGGCACGTTCTACCGACTGATCTAATGTAAATCCCTTGGCAAGATTTGAAGCAATAGCACTGGATAAAGTACAGCCTGTGCCATGTGTATTAGGATTTTGAATACGTTTTCCCTTAAACCATGTATAAGAACCTTCTCTGTACAGTAAGTCATTGGCATCATTAATCTGATGACCACCTTTTACAAGCGTAGCACATCCAAACTTCTGACAGATGGTTTCTGCAGCTTGAATCATCTCTTCTTCATTGGTAATGGACATTTCCGCAAGTACTTCTGCTTCAGGAATGTTTGGTGTAATCACTGTAGCAAGAGGCAGTAATTCCTTCTTTAAAGTTTCAATCGCATCATCACTGATCAGTTTTGCGCCGCTTGTAGCTACCATAACAGGATCTACCACAATATTTTTAGCATCATATTGATGTAATTTATCCGCAATTGTCTGAATCAGTGCTGAACCGGAAACCATACCGATTTTTACTGCATCCGGATAGATGTCTGTAAAAATGGCATCCAGCTGTTCTGCAAGGAACTCTGGTGTAGCTTCCATAATATCTGTGACCCCTAATGTATTCTGGGCCGTCAGTGCAGTAATTGCACTTGTCGCAAATACGTGATTTGCGCACATAGTTTTGATATCCGCCTGGATACCAGCGCCTCCGCTGGAATCACTTCCAGCGATTGTTAATGCTGTTTTCATTTTCTATCTCCTTCCTGCATTACTTTTATAGTGCGGCATAAGGTGGTGCCCCCAATGTACCGCATTTTCTTTTATCTCCCTTGTTAAAAACTAAAAAG
Organism: uncultured Bulleidia sp.; assembly: GCA_934754415.1. Taxonomy (GTDB): domain Bacteria; phylum Bacillota_I; class Bacilli_A; order Erysipelotrichales; family Erysipelotrichaceae; genus Bulleidia. Next base: position 3,376 of record CAKVIS010000016.1, on the reverse strand, counting down.
CTGCAGAAAACCCGATCTGCAGCTAACTCACAAGAAAGAAACTATTTCCCTACGTTGGCATTATCCACATCAGGTTACGGGTCAAGGTCTAACCTACTCTCAGCCATTCAGCTCCCCTTTTTAACACCGTCTATTATAAGACCTTACAGGAAAGTAAATCAATACAGCGAAAGAAAATACATTTTTTTCGCTGCAAAAAAGTATTACAGAAATCTCCTATACCAAAGAAGATTCTTCAGATTGACAAACGCATCCTCCACTTTTACAATTTTTATAGTTAAAGAAGTTCATAAAAAAATCCACCATATATTTATCTACCCAAACTTATTTTGGATATTCAAAACATACCCGTACCCTGTATAAAAAACAGCATACAGGATACCTGTTTTAAAGGAGAACAACTATGCCTTCTTGTAAAGAAACCTTTACTTTTAATATATATGATACCTGCCCTGTTCCTTACAGTGTTATGGAAATCGTCCTCAACGAAAACGGCAAACCAATAGACGGAATTTACCGTTATTGCAATCAGGCTTTTGCCGTTTTAAAAAGATATGATTTAAATGCTCTGGTTGATCATTCTCTTTCCGAATTATACCCAGTTGTAGACTTCAGGGCACTTCAGGTATTGTATCAGGCATCTTATGAAAACAAATCCTGTAAACTCAATGCCACTGCAGAAAAAAACTATGATGTTATCATCATGCCAATTGGTAAAGCAGGATATTGCTGCACTATATATTACGAAACAGATAAGAACAGACAGATAAATGATGCAGATGAAGAGGCCATTCTAAAGAAGCTGTTTGTTGATTATGTGTCTTTATATCACATTGAACTGAATTCCGGTAAGTTTGAAATACTGAAAATAGGAAACAATACCAATGTCATTGACCTTATCAATAAAGATGATATACCTTTAACTCATTTTGATGCCTATGCTCAAAAGTATGCACAGACTTTTGTCGACGATGAAGAAAGGAAAGAATTTCTTGACTGGCATACCTGTAAGAGTATGAAAGAAGCTCTGTCCAAAACGGATAAAATCAGTTATTACTATCACAGTACCTCATTAACTGGGAATCATAGTTACTATGAGGCCTATGCAGTGAAAGGAAAAGTAACTGATACTTCTTTCCATATCTTTTTAGGCTACAGAAACATTGACAATATTCTAAGCAAGGAAAAAGCTATTCAGCAGCAATTACAGAATGCGCTCAATGAAACAAGAAAGAGTCATGAAATCATTGCCTCTATTGCCAGAGCCTACCAGTATATTTCTATCATTGATATCCAGGCAGATACCTTTGAAGAAATCTACAACAAAGACAGAAAGCATATGCGTTATGCAAAATCAGGTCAATTAACCACTGGAAACCTTACCATTGGTCCAAAAGTTGTGGCTGAGGAATACAAGGATGTCTACCTGAAGTTCACAGACATTACCACTCTTGCAGAACGCATGAAAAATGAAGAAACCATCGCATTAGAATACAGAATGAAAAATGGTGACTGGCATAAACTGCGTTTCATCGAAAAAAGAAGAGACGAAAATGGGAATGTCACACATGTCTTGTGTGCTGTAAGAAGTATCAGTGATACAAAAAAACGTGAAGAAGATCTTCTGTATCAGGTAACTGAAGCTAAGAAAGACAGTGCTGTCAAATCCCGTTTCTTATCCAACATGTCTCATGATATCCGTACACCAATGAACGGTATCATCGGCATGATTGAAAAAGCCAATCGCCATCCTGAAGATATGCAGTTGCAGCAGGAATGCAGGGACAAGATTATAGAATCTTCCAAATCCCTTCTTGCTTTAGTCAACAACATTCTGGACATGACAAAATTAGAATCAGGTGATATAGCACTGCACGAAATACCATTTGACCTGATTGAAACTGTCATCAAAACTAACAGCAGTTATCAGAGTCAGGCCGAAGAAAAAGGCATAGAGTATATAGTAGACTGGGAAAAAACATACCTGAAGCACACTTCTTTAATCGGAGATCCTGTCTACGTTGAAAAACTGATGGGAGCTATCCTCAGTAATGCCATCAAATTCACAGAACCTGGTGGCGCCATTCATATCTGGGGAAAAGAAACAGAATGTGATAATCACACCGTCACCTATTCCTTTGGATGCGAAGATACCGGTATCGGTATGAGCAAAGAATTTCTTCCTCATGCCTTTGACCAGTTTACACAGGAACATGAAGATGGCAGAACAAAATATGAAGGCTCCGGATTAGGTCTTGCCATCGCAAAAAAAGCCGTAGAATGTTTAGGGGGTACTATAGATATCCAAAGCGAAAAAGGCAAAGGTACTTCTGTATTTATCACCTTGCCGTTCCGCCTTGGAAAACAAGAAAGCACTGAGCACATTATCGATACCTCTGATATATCCTTAGAAGGACTGCATATTCTTGTAGTAGAAGATAATGAGCTCAATGCAGAAATTGCAAAATTCATGCTGGAAGATAACGGAATGATTGTTGACTGTGCCTTTGATGGAATAGAAGCTGTAAAGAAATATACAAAAGCGGATACTGGTTACTATGACTGTATTCTCATGGATATCATGATGCCGCATATGAATGGATGGGATACAGCAAGAAAGATTCGCTCTTCGAAGAAAGACGATTCCAGAACCATTCCTATCATTGCCATGAGTGCCAATTCCTTCTCTGATGATATCAATAAGAGTTACCTTTCCGGTATGAATGCCCATCTGTCCAAGCCTTTGGATATCACTTCTTTACTCAACGAATTAAAAAGAGCTATCTATCTTGCACATGCATCAAAGGAGTAACTATGAAGAAAAATCCATATACCTTTCTGAAAAATCTGACAGGATCCATTATTGGTGTATACGCAGGGTATTGTCTTGCCACATATATTAACTACAGAAGACATCCACAGTTGTACGCCCTGCAATCAGCACCATAGTACACAGAACTGGTACTAGCTGGTATCCTGGCAGGCAATGTCTGTCTTATTCTTGCAGGGATTCGTTACCTTATGAAGAAAAAAGCAGACAGTATTGACAGTTAAGAATTCACCACACAAGTAAAAAGAGAAGAAATGTTGTATTGAATCAACAATTCTTCTCTTTTACTATACATTTTATCTTGAACAAGTAAGAATACTCACTCTTCAATGCACGGCATAAGTAGTGAGATAAATCTCTTTTCTGGCACTTTTTTGGTATAGGCGATATGCCATAATACTAGTGGTATTAACATATACCGGAAAAGGAGAAGAATATGTATCATTCTGTGAATATACAGGTAAAGCATGGAACTGCTTTGTTTCAATGGTGTGACTATAATGCTCACTGTGCCAACAACTTGTATAATGCTGCTCTGTTTCGTGA
>CAKVIS010000015.1 GCA_934754415.1 uncultured Bulleidia sp. | reverse complement strand
AAGAGAGCAGGACTTGATGTTGTTAAATCATTTGCCTGCTCTCTTTATTTTCACTTATCGGTGAATAGTAACAATATATGATTTTTTAAGAATTTTTTTTCTGGACATTCTGGTGTTTATTGTTTAGAATAGTAATGCACATGCGGATATGGCGGAATTGGTAGACGCGCTGATTTCAGGTGTCAGTGGTGAGAATCGTGCAAGTTCGAGTCTTGTTATCCGCACTTAGCGATCAAAAAGCCCTTGAATAAGGGTTTTTTATTTTACGTGAGACATCTGTGAGATAGTTTGAGTTATCGGTGTTTGCTGCATTAATGCATTCCATCATTTCGCTGTCACTTTGTGCCATGAGATGCGTGTAAGTTTTTAATGTCTGATCTATAGTAGAATGACCCAATCTTTTACTTACAGCCACTATATTTACTCCATTGTTAATCAGTCATGTGGCGTAAGTCGTGAATGTAGTAAAACCCTAAAGTAGGATAAACTTAGGGACTTGCTTATATAGTGCTTTGTTATCCGCACTGAGTAGAAAAGCATCTTTGGAAAAAGGTTCTTTTTTTTTGAGCATTTCCATAGAATTGTCTGAAAAAGATAGTACACTGATTACAGAAAGAAGGTATGGTTATGCAGGCAATAAATGATAGTATACTGAATGTTCTACATGAGGATGTAATGCAGGATTCCAAGAAACGTGTGGTAAGAAATGCATGTACAAAGAATGATATTTCTACCATCTCACGTTGCTTTGAGGCGGAATGTGCGAATCCTTATGTCTTCTCCGTGGATAATAAAACTCAGGCTGCTGTTTCTCAGGAACAGTCAGGAAGATGTTGGATTTTTTCTGCGATGAATGTGCTGAGGGAAATGGTTGCAAAAAAATATTCCATTAAACATTTTGAATTATCTCAGAATTACATTGCGTTTTATGACAAACTTGAAAAAGCAAACTGGTTTATGGAGTGCACTCTTAAAGAAATAGATTCTCCATCAGACAGTGAGGTAATGCGTTTCTTATTACAGTCACCAGTAGGAGATGGTGGTCAATGGAACATGTTGGTGTCCATTGTGAAAAAATATGGTCTTTGTCCTAAAAGTGCTTTTCCTGAAACATATCAGTCTTCTCATACAAGAAATATGAATTCTATTCTGAATCTGAGACTCAGGAAATTTGTGGCTGATACAAGAAAGTTGAAAGCGCAGGGAAAAGAAGAGGAAATACCTGCATATAAAGAAGAGACATTGAAAGAAATCTATTCTTTGTTAACTTCCTGTTTTGGTGTGCCACCTAAGTCATTTACTTTTGAATATTATGATGAAAAAGACATACCTCATGCAGAATATAACATTACACCACTGGATTTCTATCATACATGGCTGGGAGTGGATCTTCATGACTATGTAAATGTGATTCATTCTCCTACACAGGATAAGCCATATTACTCAAAATACACTGTAAAATATCTTGGAAATGTTGTGGACGGAGAACCAATTTCCTTACTGAATATACCTCTGGAAGATTTTAAAGAAGCTATCATAGCTCAGCTGAAAGCAGGAGAACTGGTTTGGTTTGGATGTGATTGTGGTAAGGATGGTGATCGTGAAAAGGGTCTGTGGGATGATCAGGCATTTGACTACGAGGGAACTTTTGACATGCACCTGGACATGTCCAAAGCAGATATGCTGCAATATGGCCAGTCAGCAATGAACCATGCTATGGTATTCACTGGAGTGAATCTTGTGGATGGTAAACCTACAAGATGGAAGATTGAAAACTCCTGGGGGAATAAAATCGCCAATGAAGGATATTTTATTGCCAGTGATACATGGTTTGATAAATATATGTATGTAGCTGCTATTCATAAGAAGTATCTTTCTGATAAAGCTTTAAAGGCACTGGAGTCCGAAACGAAAGAAGTTGCTCCATGGGATCCTTTCGGAACCCTGGCAGATTAAGAATCCTTATTACAGGGATTCTTTTTTTTGAGTGTGTGGTACAATATTGCTTAGAAAAGGGTAATAAAAATGAAAATTGGAATGATATCTCTTGGCTGTGCCAAGAATCTTGTAGATACAGAGAATGTTTTGGGGATGTTGCAATTCTCGAATCAGGAGATTACAACCTCCTATGAAGAGGCTGAAGCAATCATCATCAATACCTGTGGCTTTATAGAAAGTGCAAAGTCCGAAGCGATTGAAACAATATTGAATACAGCGGATCTGAAACAGAAGAATTTGAAAAAACTTATTGTGATGGGCTGTCTTGCAAAAAGATATAAGCCTCAGCTGGAAGAGGAAATGCCGGAAGTAGACAGATTTATTTCCATTGATGAATACAAAGATATGGGAACGATTCTGTCGGAAGTTTTAGGCGTTCGTATTGTTAACGGATTTGGCTTTTCACATAGAGTTCTTTCCGGTAAACCATGGATGGCTTATTTGCAGATATCTGACGGTTGTGATAACCGATGCAGTTTCTGTGCTATTCCAGGTATTCGCGGGAGATTACATTCTGTTCCTATGGATCAGGTGCTTGAGGAGGCTAAACGTCTTGCATCCATCGGAGTAAAAGAAATTACTCTGGTAGCACAGGATTGTTCGAGGTATGGATTTGATTTTGACAGACAGTTACATCTGACGGAGCTTTTGAAAGAGCTGGATCAGATTGAAGGCATTCACTGGATTCGTATGCTGTATTTGTATCCTGATGAAATTCCGGATGGTCTGATTGAAACTATACAGAATTCCAAGCATATCGTTCCGTATTTTGACATTCCTACACAGCATGGCTCTGATAAGATTCTGCATCTTATGAGAAGAAAAACAAGCAGGCAGAAGATTCTGGATTTAACCAGTGAAATTCGTGAAAGAATGCCAAATGCGATACTGAGAACTACGTTAATTACAGGATTCCCTGGTGAAACACTGGAAGACCATGAAGCTACACTTTCCATGATTTCTCAGGTTAAATTCGACAGACTTGGTGCTTTTACTTTTTCCAAGGAAGAAGGTACCGCAGCCTACGAGATGGAAGAAACAGTTTCTGAAGAAGAAAAATTACGCAGAAAAAATGAAATACTTGCAGTGCAGCAGGAAATTGGTATTACTCTGTTACAGGAAAGAGTTGGAAGAGAATATGAAGTGCTGATTGAAAGCAAAGATCCTCTGACAGGTATGTATATTGGAAGAAGTTATGAGTTTGCCCCGGATAATGTAGACGGTAATATTCGTTTCAGATCTGATAAAGATCATGAACAGGGTGGCTTTACTCATGTGAGAATTACAAAAGTAAGCGGACAAAATCTGATAGGTGAAGAACTATAATTGTTAGAACAGGAGGAGAGTATGAAAACCTATATCGGAATTGATTTGGGCGGCACAAATGTGCGTGTTGCAAAAATAAGTGAGGATGGAAAAGTCCTTGCGCAGGTGAAGGGACCTTCTTATGGAACGGAAGGACCTGCAAAAGTAATGGCGAATCTGAAGGAAATGGTTCGTGAAATTCCTGGATGGAATGAAGCAAAAGGTATTGGAGTAGGTGTACCTGGACCAGTAGACACAAAAGCAGGTACCATGGTACTGGCTACAAATCTTCCAGGATTTAAAGGATATCCTTTTGCAAAAGAACTGGAGAAGGAATTCGGATTGCCTGCATTTTTGGATAATGATGCTAATGTGGCAGGTCTTGCAGAAGCTCTTGTAGGTGCAGGTAAAGGACTGGATGTTGTATTCTATACTACTATTTCCACAGGTATTGGTGGAGTTCTTGTGGTGAATGGCAAGACAGTTTCTGGTAAGCATGGATTTGGCGGTGAAGTTGCTAATATTGTAATTGACCGTAATCGTGAAAAGGTCAATTATCTGAATGTCGGTGCTATTGAAAATGAGGCAAGCGGCACAGCTATTGTACGTAAGGGGAGAGAGGCTTATGGTGAAGCTGAAATTCCTCATGCAGGAGTAGTTTTTGATAAAGCTGTTGAAGGTGAAGAGAAAGCACAGAAAATTGTTGCACAGATGGAACAGGATCTTGGTCAATATTTTGCTACTGTAGCATGTGTATGTGATCCGGATATGTTTATTATTGGCGGTGGAATGACAAAGAGTGCGGACAAGTTCCTTCCTGGAGTTATTGAAAACTTCAAAGCATACTCTCATGAAGCGGTCAGAGATACACCATTTGTGATTTCCAAACTGGAGGAACCTGGAATTGTTGGTGCAGCAATGTTGCCAAAAAGTGCAGGTCTTTAAGTAAATACAATACAAGGGTCGGTGAAAGCCGGCCCTTGTGTTATAATAGCCACTGAAAGAAGAGTTATACATGTATCACATATCTGATTATAAAAAATATATACGTTGCCCGTTTTTATATGCTTATGAGAAACAGAAGGAAAAGACTGTATTCAATCCTTTTGTACGCATAGATGATGAAGTGAGTCTGCTTGCTGCAGAAAGACTTGGAATTTCCTCTTATTTTTTAGGAAAAAGAGGAGATGAGCCTTCAGTAGCTTTAGAAGCTGTAAAAGAATATGAATGGCTGGTGAAAGCCAGATTTGAATACCATGATTTAAGAGTGAAAGTTCCTTTTCTGCATAAAGTCGATGGGGGATGGGAAGTATATTTTCTTTTTGTTGGGTTATATCCACACAATGATGACAGTACTTTCTATGCTTTGACCATATGGGTTCTGGAACATAATGGTATTCATGTAAAGAATATGAAAATATTGCATCTGAATGCCGAGTATGTCCGTGAGGAAGAGCTGGATGTAAAACAGCTATTTGTTCTTACAGATTGTTTCTACAATAAAAATAATCATCCTTCCATACGTATTGCTGATGCAGTAAAAAAATACAGCTTGGATCCGGATGTTGTATTGCAGGAAATGAAAGCGTCTGAAGGACGAAATCCGGGTGTCCCTGAAAGAACCAGTAAGTGTTCTTCACATAAAAAGTGTCTGTATTTTGATACCTGCTTTCCTGAAAATGAGAAGCTGCCGTGTAACTCTATTCTGACTCTTTCCAGCAGTCAGAATAAATATGCGATGTATCAGGAAGGGAAGCTGTACTTAAAGGATGTGGATTCAGAAAGAATCGAAGGGTCCAGAATGCAATATGCTGAAATCATGGCAGATAAAAATAATGGTTTTTTTGCTGACAGGCTGGCCTTGAAATCCTGGTTGGACAGAGTGCATTATCCTGTTACCTTTCTTGATTTTGAGTGGGAAAGATTTGCCATTCCGCCATATCCTGGTATGAAACCATATGATGTGTTGCCGTTTGAGTATTCCATTCATGTTTTGAAGGAAGATGGTACAATGACGCATTCTGTATTTTTATCCATACACGATGACAGAGAAGCACTGATTCAGGGGCTTTTAAAAGATACCTGTACTTCAGGTACGGTAGTTGCGTATAACGCTGAAGGTGCAGAAAAAATCCGTTTGATGGAAATGGCTGAACAGTTTCCGCAGTATGCTTCACAACTGATGAATATTTATGAACGTATGGAAGATTTACAAATTCCTTTTATTACAGGTGCTGTGTATGATACAAGAATGGAAGGCCAGTGGTCTTTGAAAAAAATCATGGCTATGATGAACGATAAGAGCTATCTGGATTTGGATATTAATAAAGGTATGGATGCTGTTTTCCAATGGAGACACCTGGATAATGAAGAGAATATAGAGAACAAACAGGAGATTGTTGAGAACCTGAAAAAGTATTGCGGAATGGATACATATGCTATGACAGTTGTGTATGCATGGCTTAAGAAAATAGTGGAATAATGTTCGTAATCGGGTATACTATAAGTAAGGAGAGAGGTAGACAATAATATAATTTTAACTACGTTGTTTTTATCATACAATTGTCCGCTATATGGTATACAGAATAAGGAGGTACGAATATGCGGTTTGAAATTATTGGGAAGAACATTACGGTTACACCAGCAATGAAGGAGAAGATTGAAGCAAAATTATCCACACTGGATAAATACTTATTAATCGATCCGAATACCATTGCAAGAGTTGTTGCAAGAGTGTATCCAAATTCACAGAAAGTAGAAGTAACAATTCCTACAAAGATTGGAATTCTGCGTACTGAAGTCGTTAATGATGATTTCTATGCTGCAGTTGATCTCGCTATCGATAAGCTGGAAGATCAGATTCGTCGTCAAAAGACAAGATTATCCAGAAGACACAGAGAACATCTTGCAACATCTTTTGTCACTGAAGATATTGCAAAAGAAGAAGCTGAGACAGTTCCTGTTAAGACAAAGACAATTACAGCAGATATTATGGATCTTGATGAAGCTATCATGCAGATGGAATTGAGTAATCATGATTTTTACATCTACACTGATGATGAATCTAAGAAAATCGCTGTCACTTATAAGAGATCTGATGGCACTTATGGATTAATTGAAGTTGATCCTGCTGAATAATCAAAAGAAAGAATCCGGAATGAATTTTCGGATTCTTTTTTTATAGGAACATACATAGTAAATATACAAATCCCATGGCAAGACATCCCGGCACCAGGGAGTGTGACTGATTATACAGGTAGGACATGATGGCGATTAATAACAGGTTATACAGATATGTTCTGAACCACACCATAGGGCTGAACGGTATAAAAGCAATTAAATAGGCAAATCCAAATACAAAACTTGTAATCAGAATGGTCTGTAATTCTTTTCCCTGAACAGTACATTTGTCAGTAAGACATTTATACAGAATATTGACAAGGAAGGATTGGACAAAGCTATATCCCAGTAGCATTGCCGGTCTTGCATATCCGTAGGAGGTGAGTGTGATTTCTTTTGGAATGATGAGTAAAGCATGAAAGAAATTAGAGTTCAGTGTTACAAGTAGTCCAATAAATAGTATGCCAATAATTGTATACAGAACAGTTGTGCGCATATCTTTTTTGGAACGGTTGTAATGAATTCCAAACAGGTTCCAGTCATACATCATTAAGATACAGCCAATGACATTGAAAGAAGCCATTAAGGATATTTCTTTTTGCTTTACATAAATATTCATAAGTTTCGCCAGTATTGGTACAGAAGCTCCGAGAAGGAGCGAAATGACTATTCTTTTGTTTGAAAGTGAAGAATCAACAGATGTATTCATGAATTTCTCCTTTAATATTTTTAGTATACACAATCATTTCTCATAAGTAAAAGAGTTGGAGAATTTCCTGATTTGTGAGAATTTTGACTGATTTAGAGCCTTTTTTGTCTATGAATTGTGGAATTGGCTATTTTTTTGAGAAAAATGCAAAGATAATGTGAATATATACATTGAAGGAAATGAAAGCGCTTATCTCTTTATTAAAGCAAGCAGAAAAAGGAGGACATTATGCAAAAGAGAAGTTATGAAGAGGAATGCCAGATGGCGGAAGAGATTGGAAGGGTGTATAAGGCATCTAAAATGCAGGCACACTTAAAAGAGTTGTATGGAAGTGTGTACGACAACAGCAGAAAGTATGATGGAGCAAAGGAGTACATTGATTATGTTGATGAGGCTTTAAGGATGTGCGGAACGGATACACGACATATCATTACACATGAATATCTGTTTCCTTCCGATTCAAAATGGTATCTTGGATATTTCTCAAAATCTACATTTTACAGATTGAAAAGAATCGCAATAACTGAGTTTCTTCGTTGCCTTGACCTGTAAACAATGATAAAATTGTTGCATGAAAGCTTCTATATACATCTTGGATAAGATGCTGGAATGTCTCAGAGAGTATTCTCCTGAGATACAGAGCATATCTTCGTATACTACATTCGAAGAACTTCACATGGATTCTTACGATATTGTGGATTTTCTTATGCGTATCGAAAGAGAATGTGGTGTTGTTTTTACACGGAATGCCATATGGGAAATGAGTTGTTTACAGGATGTTATAGATGAATTAGATACATGCGTTAAGGAGGAGTTATCTAATGCTTAAGGGAATTGCTGCTTCACAAGGAATTGCGATTGCAAAAGTGTACAAACTTGTTCAACCTGTTTTGGACATTAAACAAGTCGAGGCTGATTCTGATCAGGAACTGGCTAAATTAGATGCTGCGTTTACAAAAACAGTAGCTGATATCGAAAAAATTAAAGAAGTTGCTTCAAAGAGTTTGAAAGCTGAAGAACTGGCTATTTTTGATGCTCATTTAATGATGATTAACGATCCGGAATATCGTAATATGATTGAAGATGAAATCAGAAACAGTAAGACAAATGCTGAATTTGCTGCTCAGTCTGTTTCCAACATGATGGTTGGTATGTTTGAAAGCATGGACGATGAATACATGAGAGGAAGAGCAGCAGATATTAAAGACGTCTCTTTCAGATTATTATGTAACTTAACAGGTAAGGAAATTCCTAACCTGGCAACATTAAGTGAACCGGTGGTTATTGTTGCTAAAGATTTAACACCATCTGATACTGGTTCTCTAAATAAAGAATTTGCTAAGGGTTTTGCAACAGAAATCGGTGGACGTACAAGCCACTCTGCTATTATGGCACGTTCTCTGGAAATCCCTGCAGTTGTTGGTGTGACAGGAATTCTTGATGCTGCAAATAATGGTGATGAAGTTATTCTGGATGCCATCAATGGTGAAGTTATCCTGAACCCAACTGCTGAACAGGTTGCTGAATACAGTGCTAAAGCAGAAGAATTTGCCAAGGAAAAAGAAGCTTTGAAAGCTATGAAGGATCAGCCATCTGTATCTACAGACGGACATAAAGTATTACTTGTTGGTAATATCGGTTCTCCTGCAGATGTTGAAGGTGTTAACGAAAATGGCGGTGAAGGTGTTGGTCTGTTCCGTACAGAATTCCTGTATATGAAGAGTGAAAATGACTTCCCTGATGAAGAAACACAGTTTGCTGCATACAAGCAGGTTCTGGAAGGAATGGAAGGTAAACCAGTTGTTATCCGTACATTGGATATCGGTGGTGATAAGAAGTTAAACTACTATACATTCCCTGAAGAAATGAACCCATTCTTAGGAGTTCGTGCTGTTCGTTTCTGCCTGATGAGAAAAGATATCTTCAGAGTGCAGTTACGTGCATTATTACGTGCTTCTGCATTTGGTCACTTATGCATCATGTTCCCTATGATTGCTACTGTTGCTGAATTTAAGGAAGCTAAAGGTCTCTATGATGAAGAACGTGCAAAACTCATTGCTGAAGGTGTAAAAGTTGGTGATGATGTTGAAGTGGGATGCATGATTGAAATCCCTGCAGCTGCTGTTTTAGCTGATCAGTTATCTAAATATGCAGATTTCTTCTCTATTGGAACAAATGACCTGATTCAGTATTCTATGGCTGCAGACAGAATGTCTCAACCTGTATCTTATCTCTATCAGCCATTGAACCCATCTATCTTACGTCTTGTTAAGATGACAATTGATGGTGCTCATAAGAATGGTAAATGGTGTGGTATGTGTGGAGAAATGGCAGGCGATGAGCTTGCTGCACCTGTGCTGTTAGGTCTTGGACTGGATGAATTCTCCATGAGTGCTACTTCTATCTTACGTGCCCGTAAGATGATCAATGGCTTAAGCTATGCAGATATGCAGAAGATGGCTGAAAAGGCTGTTGAAATGGACACAATGGATGACGTTGTTGCATTGGTTAACGAAAGTATCAAGGCATAATTTATGTAAACTAAGCCTCTGTGAAAACAGAGGTTTTTTTTGCATTTGAGGCAGATTTGTATAATAATTAGGCATATTTAAAAAAAGGAGAAAAAGTATGGATGCGAAATTATTTGCAGATTGTAACAAGAAAGTTATTACCAACTGTTCCAGGGTTATTCTTGGTAAAGAGAAAATTATAGAAAATATTTTTATTTCTTTTATATGTGGCGGACATGTTTTACTTGAAGATGTTCCAGGCACAGGTAAAACCATGTTGCTAAAAAGTTTTTCTAAAACTCTTGGAACAAAATTTAAACGTATTCAGTTTACTCCTGATCTGATGCCTTCTGATCTGACAGGTATTCATTTTTACAACCAGAAAACAAATGAGTTTGTCTTCAGAGAAGGACCTTTGTTTTCTAATATTGTCTTAGCAGATGAAATCAACAGAGCTACACCAAGAACACAATCTGCGTTGCTTGAAGCAATGGAAGAAAAACAGATTACTGTGGATGGTGAAACTTTTCTGGAAGAAGAGCCGTTTATGGTGATGGCTACACAGAATCCATTGGAAAATTATGGTACTTTTCCTCTTCCTGAAGCACAGATGGATCGATTTTTTATGAAATTGCATATGGGATATATGCAACCTGAGCAGGAAATGGAAGTAATGTCCAGATCTTCAGGTGCTGATGTTTTGAAACAGCTGGAACCAGTAGTATCTTTGAATGAGATACAGCTGTTGAAAAATACTTTCCATGACATACGTGTTTCTCAGGAAGTAAAAGAATACATGATGCATATAATTACTGCCACAAGAAATTCTGCGACTTTAACCTCTGGTGTTTCTACCCGAGGAGCTATTGCACTGTATCAGGCAAGTCAGGTAAAGGCTGCTGTCAATGGAAGAGAGTTTGTGATTCCGGAAGACGTACAGGAAATGTGTGTTCCTGTACTGGCACATAGATTATCCAATTCAGGAAGTACAAAACAGGTAGAAAAGAGTATCAGAGATATTCTGGCGGGTATACAAGTTCCTGTGGAGGATATGGAATGACATATATCTGCATTGCCGTATTATGTCTTCTGGCAATAGTGCTAGAAAAGTTTTCTGTTAAAAATTGCTTTAAGGATGTATGGCTGGATATGCATTATTCTTCTCAACAGGTGGAACCTGATGAGGTGTTTTATATGTCTTTGGAAATTGAGAACAGATCGTGGATGCCTAAACTATTCATGCAGGTATCAGGAAAAATTCCTGAAGGATTTGCCATTTCTGATGAAGAATGGAAGAAAATGTATGCAAATACAGAACTTGGTGCCACAAGATTTTCTGTTTCATTCTACATGCTGCCTCATCGAAAAATGAAGATACAGATTCCTCTTATTGCAACAAAAAGAGGCAGATATGGAACGCATACAGTTTATCTTACCTCTGGAGATTTGTTTGGACTTACTTCTTCCATTAAAGGGTTTGATGTGCCGTTATATATTACAGTTATTCCTTCCAAACTTGAACTTTCCAGTCTGGAAGATGTTCTTGGAGGAATGTTAGGAGAAGTATCTGTACGACGCTGGATGTATGAAGATCCGATTCTTGTGAAAGGATTCCAGGAATATACGGGAAGGGAACCTGTGAAAAGTATTTCCTGGACACAGAGTGCAAAAAGAGGCAATCTGATTGTAAACCAGTATGATTATACTGCTGAACCACATGTACTGATTATGGTATATGTGCATGATGAGACAGGAGCTATGTTTGAAAAGATATTTTCCTGTGTAAGAACAATTGCAGAGGAATTTGAAAGCAGGCATGTATCGTGGTCCTTTATCAGCAATGCAAATATATTTACGTTACAAGGAGAAAACTATTTTCCTGAAGGTCTTGGGATGAATCATATTTCGATACTGAATGAATCTCTGGGCAGAGCTACATATGGCAAATGTCACTCTTTTTCAGACTTACAGAGAACGATAAGTACTGTGGAATCTGTGCAGGGAATACTTGTTTTAGGGACTGCCACCAGTGGATTATCGGTGGAACAACGCAAGTCTTTGGAAGTACTCTGTCAGGGTGTTGTGAAATATATGGCTGTTTCAGAGGGAAATGTATGATTTTATTGATAGTGGAAAGAACAATCTATTATCTGTCTTTGTATTGGTACTTTGCAGGTGCTACTTTTTTCCCATATTCTTCTTTATGGGTTCCTTTAGTCTGTATCGGTATTGCTGCCATGAGTACGTGGCTGTATTGTAAATATGCACAGGTGTGGTTTTTCGTGCTTCCTGTGCTTCCTTGTTTGATGTTTGCAAAAAATCATTCTGTATTTCCATGTGTTATTTCTGCATTACTAACCATGATTCTGATATACACAAGAAAGAAAAGTTTGAGCATCGATGCATTCAGGTCCTTTTTTCTGACATTCTCAGGGATAGGAATTTTTACCTGCATTATCAACGGAATAACACATAATGTGGAAGCTGTGACAGCTCTCTACCCCCTGATTCTGAGTTTTCTTGCAGGTATTATGGTAAATAGAGGATTGCAATTTCCTGATGCACAAAAAGACAGAGATTTTCAGAAAATCAATATGCTCACACTTGGTATATGGTGTATGGCAGGACTCATTCTGTCTGATACCTGTGTGTTGCATGGTATTGGATATATGGTAAAAACTGTGTATGCATTTACTCTTTATCCTTGTATCTGTCTGATTATGTATATTTTACAGATATTTCTTGCTGTAGTGGTTTCTATCTTTCAGCGTCTGTTTCATTTTGATTTTACTGTAGAATTTCCAAAACTCACTGTTACAGATATGAATGAATATATGTTTTTTAACAATGTGGATACATATACATATTCTGATTATTCTTCTTTGAAGTGGGTGCCTTACGTTGTATCGTTACTGGTGTTGTTTCTGATTCTTTTTATCATATACAGAAAATGGAAAAGAGCAGGAAGATATACAGCTGTATATACAGGAGATACTTCTTATGTGACAGTGGAAAAGATACCTGTTTATAAACCGAAGGGAAGAGAGAACAGTTTCAGAAAACAATATAAAAAATATATAGTTTTTTTGAGACAGCAGGGGATGAATCACACTTCCTGCAGTACTACTTTGGAAGATTACAGGCAGGCTGTGCAATTGAACGAAGACAAAGCGGAAGTTGCAGAGTTTATTAAGAACCTGTACAGAAAAGGCAGGTATGATACAGCGTATACTATTCGGAAAGAAGATGTGAAGCGATTGAAAAAACTGGTAGAAGCATTTAAAAAATGAAGAGGATGATTAGTCTTCTTCATTTTCACAACAAGTGCATGAATATGGAATGTATGGATAAGAACTTGGAACATAAAATTCTTTAAGGTCGTCTAATCTTAAGCATCCAAGGGCTCTTCCGTAAACACACCCACAATCAATATGAATTGTTTTTTTTGATTTACTTGTAAGAATTTTCCCTTCATACTTTGGGTGATACAGGAAAGTAGGAACATGCCCGACAATCATTGTACTGGCATCAAAAGGATTTGCTTCCAGTGCACACTGGTTCCAGATCAGTATTTCTTTTGGAACAGCTGGAAGGGAGGTATCTTTATGCATATATTCTTCGGATAACCCTGCATGAATCAGAACGAACTTCTTGCCATGCACTTTAATGATTTTATAGTAAGGGATATTTTCCAGGTATACCTTAATATCGTAACAGTCTGGAAATGGAAGATCCATGAATTGATCTGCTGTTGTATATCCTCCGTTATAATGAAGCCAGCATAAAAAATCATCTGTCATATCGACCGTATTACAGTCTTTTTTGATTTCTATCAGTTCCTGACAATACTTTGCCAGCCAGGCATCATGGTTCCCCATGATAACGTGTATGTTTGGATGGCTCATGATTTCCTGTAACAAAGGGATGGATTCTTTTCCTCTGTCACCGATATCTCCAAGAATATAGACGGTATCGTATTCTGAAAATTCTATCTGTTTTAACATTTCATCAAATTCATGTTTACATCCATGAAGATCACTCATTACATATGTTGACATAAAAAATACCTTACAAATATTTTAGCATAAGTGTAAAGAATAAGGAAAGTATTCACTTCACAACAAGAATTGCCTTTGCTATAATAGTGCGGTAAAAAAACAGGAGGAAAAGAACATGGGAAGAGCTCATGAAGTCCGCGCAGCATCAATGGCTAAAACTGCGGCAATCAAATCAAAGCTGTATTCTAGATTTGGTAAAGAGTTGTATATTGCAGCTAAGAGTGGTGTCCCTGACCCGGAAATGAACCTCTCATTAAAGAGAAAAATTGCAGAGGCTAAATCGAATCAGGTTCCTGCTGATGTTATTAAAAGAGCAATTGAAAAAGCAAAAGGTGGCTCTGATGAAAACTACGATGAAGCTCGTTATGAAGGATTCGGACCTGGCGGAAGTACTGTGATTATTGATTGTTTAACAGACAATACCAATCGTTCAGTTACTAATGTCAAAACATGCTTTAACAAATGTCATGGTGCAAAACTGGTAAATGCCGGTAGTGTTTCCTACAACTATGAAAATGTAGGTATCTTTGAATTCCCATATGCTGATGAAGATGCAATGCTTGAAGCAATGATGGAAGGCGATTGTGATATCATGGATATGAGTGTTGAAGATGGCGTAATGACTGTAAAAACTGCATTTACTGATTTTGGTAAAGCACAGGACGTCATTGAAAAATTATTACCTAATGTCGAATTCAACCGTTGTGAAACAACTATGTTACCAAATGAGTATGTAGAGTTAACAGATCCTGAAGACATCGAGTCTTATCACAAATTAATGGATATGCTGAACGATGTTGAAGATGTTAACAAAGTATACACAAACGTTGTGATTCCATCTGAAGAGTAATGCCATAAAAGAAGGACAAGTTCCTTCTTTTTTTATTTAAAAAGGCCTTAGAAAGGCCCGAGTTACTGGATGTATTGTGCACCACCAATTTCTTTTTCAAGAAGCAGCTTTCGTCTTTCAAAATCCATCACACTGGTATAGAGAAGGGTGGATTTATATTCCATGGTTCTGTATGGATAAGGCACATTTGCAAATCTGGAAGCAGTCTGGATGTCCTGCTTGCGTATGGAATGCAGCCATTGCCTTCCGGTATCATTAAATGCAAGAACACGTATTGCCTGCATAGTCGGTAATTTTCTGACTTCTTGTTTGGTGATCTGGTTCATGGCCTGCAACATTGTACGCTTGATTCTTCCGTTAGTATATCTGTATGTTGTGCTGTTATTGAGAAAGGTTTCAAAATCATCGGCAACTGCAGCGTTTTTAATGAGATGATTTTCAATTCCTTCAGAGAATAAGAACATATTCTGCAGAGCTTCTTTGTCAGATGTCAGCATAAATGTTCTGAAATAAGGATAGTATTTTTCCATCCATGGAATATCACTGTTTATAAGTATTTTCTCCATAGGTGTACTGCCAGTGAATTCTGTATGTGTTTTTAACGCATTTCGAATGGCATATGCACTGGAAAAAGTATCTTTATGAATCTTGTTTTCAAGATAACCAGTTGTTCTTTGAACAAGAAGGGGTTGTATGTTTGTGTCTTTAATATGTTTCAGATAACTGACTCCAAGAATGTCGTTTGGCTCCATGGAACTGGTTAATAAGGAATAAGCTTTGGGAAAGGAAGTTCCATCAGACATGCTTTTATGCAGGTGATCAGGGTTGACAGGTGTCTCTGCAATTTCCATAAGGTTTTCCAGATTTCCACATTCACTGCCAAAACAAATACAGTCTGCTTTTGCCAGTTTTAATACATCTGTTGCTCCTTTGGCAAATTGAGAAGCAGCCTGGGTGGCATAAATATAAGGTAATTCCAATACAACATCTACACCGTTTCTTATGGCACAGGCACTTCGTTCCCATTTGTCTGTCACTGCAGGTTCACCTCTTTGTACAAAGTTACCTGACATGACTGCAATGATAACATCAGCACCAGATAGTTTCCTTGCCTGTTCTATATGATACGCGTGACCATAGTGGAAGGGATTATATTCTGCAACGATTCCACAAGTTTTCATCTGTAATATCCTCCTGTACAATGCTAAAATAATACCATAAAACAGGAGAAATAATATGAACTTACAATTATCAACAAAGTATTACGTGCCTCAGGGAAATCCTGTAGCTTGCATCGTAGTTGTTCATGGCATGCAGGAACATAAGAAAAGATATGCTCCTCTTGGTGAGTTTTTAAAAGAACAGGGGTTTGTGGTAGCTACCTATGATCTGCCGGGACATGGATCAAATGCAAATAAAGAAGGATCTTTAGGGTATTTTGGAGAAACAGATGGATGGAAGACACTTGTGGAAAGTGCACATTTCATGGTGCAGGAAATGCATAAAAAGTATCCAGGGCTTCCGGTGTGGTATTTCGGTCATTCTATGGGTACGATTATCGGAAGATGTTATTTACAGAAATATGATGATGAGATTGATGGAATGATGTTATCTGGGTTGCCTTGTTACAATTCCTTTGCGCGTCCTGGTATGGCTATAGCTAAAACGATCAGAATGGTGAAAGGACCAAAGGGTACTTCAAAATTGCTGGATGAGCTTATGACTGGTCAGTTTAACAAGCAGATAAAAGATGCTGAAACGGATGTGGACTGGTTATCCGTTAACAAAGATAATGTACGCCGATATCTGGAGGATGAATTGTGTGGTGTGCCATTTACTGTGCAGGGATATATTGATTTGATTGGTGGCATGATTCAGATGCATACATCCTCTTTATATCAGGTAAAACATGCTGATCTTCCTTTGCGTTGCTATGCAGGAAGTGAGGATCCTTGTATCGGTGGAGAAAAAGGCTTTGAAGATTCGGTACAGTTTATACAACATCTTGGATATACCAATATCACCAAAGTGCTTTATAAAGGAAAACGCCATGAAATTCTGAATGAAGATGTACGACAGGAAATGATGGAAAATATGGCGGATTTTGTCAAAAAAAACATAAGGGGATAAGACTGAAAGAGTCAATGTTTTCCGTTGACTTTGCAGTTGGCTTTGCTATAATGTACTAGCGTTAACGAGCGAAGGAGACAGGCGTGAAGTATACAAGAAACGAATTAGAACGCACTAATGGTTCCATAAATATCAATGAAGATGTGCAGATTGATGACTCTGTATTTGAATCAACTGTTCTGATCCAGGGTGTAAAAGATGTACATGTGGATGGTATTGGATATATGGGTGATGATTCTGATACATTTGAATGTGACTTGCATATTACCTGTACAATGCTGTGTCCTGATGCAATTACAGATGACATTATTGAGGTGTCGTTGGATACGGTGTCTCATGAAATATACTCATTTGTAGATTCTTCAGAAGATGGTGTTCGTGTCGTTAAGGATGAAGTCATAGATTTCCTTCCTGCAGTGGTTGGTGCAATTCTGTTGGAAGTTCCTATTTCTGTGACGGAAGCTTCAGAAGAAGACTACCCATCTGGTGATGGGTGGAGAGTTCTTTCCGAAGCAGAATATCAGGAAAGTCTTAAAGATCGCATAGATCCGCGACTTGCAAAATTGAAGGAATTCAAGGGTGAATAACAGGAGGTACTAGACAATGGCTGTACAGCAGAGAAGAAATTCAAAGACAAGAAAGAATAAGAGAAGAACTCACTATGTACTAAATAGACCAACACTTGTAAAGTGTCCAGTATGTGGTGCTAACAAGCTTCCTCATCATGCTTGCCCAAGCTGTGGTAAAGTTGGTAAAGAAGAAGCTGTTGCTTAATCTTTGCAAAATAACCATGTGAAAAAGATGGAGATGTTCTGAAAAGAATATTTCCTTTTTTTTTATGCTTTTTATACCCAAACCATTGTAATAGTGGGGTGAAATGGTATAATGGTGGCAGAAAGTGGAGCAAAGTGGATGAAAGTGGGAGATAAGGCATCGTTTTTAGGTGAATACAGGCACAATATCGATGCAAAAAACAGACTTATCATTCCCGCAAAGTTCAGGGATTCACTCAGCTCCACTTTTTATGTAACAAAAGGACTTGATGGATGTCTGGCTGTCTATACGGAGGAAAGCTGGGCTCAACAGGTAGAACAACTGTCAAAATTGCCTCAGACAAACAGAAAGGCAAGACAGTATATTCGCAGTATTACTTCAAAAGCGCAGGAAAGTTCTCTGGATTCTCAAGGGAGACTTCAACTTCCTCAGTATCTTATAGATATTGCAGAAATTGAAAAAGAGTGTGTTATTGTAGGTATTTCAGACTATTTTGAAATCTGGTCACTTGCAAAGTGGGACGCCTTTGATCAGGAAGCAGCAGACGATTTTGAAAGTGATGCAGAAGATTTAACGGAGTACTTGAAATAGTTATGAAACATGTATCTGTATTATTAAATGAAACGGTGGATCTCTTAAATGTAAAACCTGATGGAATCTATGTAGATGGAACATTAGGAAGAGGCGGCCATACATCATTACTATTATCAAGACTGACTACTGGTCATGTATATGCATTTGACAAAGACCAGCAGGCTATTGAAGAATCCAAAGTAAATCTTCAAAAATATGAAGGCAAAGTTACTTTTATACATTCTGATTTTGGAAATATGAAAGAAGCTTTAAAAGAGTATGGCATCTATAAAGTGGATGGTGTCATGATGGATCTTGGAGTGAGTTCCCCACAATTTGATGATCCATCCAGAGGATTCAGTTACCGTTTCGATGCAAGACTGGATATGCGTATGGATCAGTCACAGGATCTGGATGCCTATAAAGTGGTGAATACATATTCTTTTGCAAATCTGACAAAGATTCTTTCAAGATATGGAGAAGTGAGATTTGCCAAACAGATTGCCAGAGCTATTGAAAAAGCAAGGCAGGAAAAGCCAATAGAAACTACTTTCGAATTGGTGGATATTATAAAGTCAGCATTACCTGCTGCAGAACTGAGAAAAAAAGGTCATCCTGCCAAACAGACTTTCCAGGCATTACGAATTGAAGTGAATGACGAGCTTGGCTCTCTGAGAAGGGGACTTGAAGAAGCATGTGATTTACTGAATGTGCATGGCAGATGTGCGGTGATTACCTTCCATTCTCTTGAAGACAGAATGGTAAAACAAACATTTAAAGATTTGACCACTGCTCCATTTGTGGACCCTAAAATTCCTTTGACGGTTGACCAAATGGAGCAGGCCTCCTTCCTTAATCTGACTAAAAAACCAATAGTGGCAGATGAAGAAGAAAGTATAGAAAACAGAAGATCTCACAGTGCAAAACTGAGAGGAATAGAACGCATAAAGGAGTAAGGACATGAAAAAGACTGCTAATAGAAAAACAAGAAAAACCAAAGCAACAAAAAGAGTCAGAGTAGAAACGCTTTCTATTTTTGTATTATTAATTTCTTCTTTTCTATATGTGTCTACTTCTTTGTTTTTACGTTCCTACAACAATTCATTAAGTACAAAGACTCAGGAAATTTCTGCTAAAATATCTACACTGCAGACTCAGAATGATGCTATGCAGGTAGATATTAACACTTTGAGCAAACGTGACAGAGTAAATCAGATTGCCAGCGGAGATGGAATGACTAGTGATTCAAATAACGTGATTTCTATTTCTGCTACAACCTCTTCTGAGGAGTAAAGATGAAAGAAAGAAAAAGAAATACAAAAAAGAAAAGAAAAGTAGATATACTTACTCATATCGTCGTAGTTACATCGGTTGCCATAATGATTTTGATTGCCGATGTTTTTTTCGTATCCATTCAGAATAAACATTTTGCCAGTGGAACAGATCTGACTGTCTATTCCGATACTTCCAATGTTGTGACAGAAACTATTCTATCTAACAGAGGAACCATTTATGACAGAGATGGTGTAGTGATTGCTGAGGATAACCATACCTATGATATTTACTGTATTCTGGATTCATCCAGACCAAGTGCAGATGGTATCGCCTACGTAAAGGATAAAGAAGGGACTGCTAAAATACTATCTGAGATTCTGTACATAGATTATGACAAAGTCCTGGATATGCTGAATCAGGATGTGTACCAGACAGAACTTGGTAAAGCTGGAAGAAACTTATCCAAAGATGTGAAGGATGAGATAGAAAGCTATAAGCTTCCAGGAGTAGAATTTCAGGATAGTGTACAAAGGGTATATCCTATGGGTACGTTCGCTTCTAACCTTATTGGCTATGTTACATTGAATGAAGATGGTTCATACTCCGGAAAGATGGGGCTGGAACAGGTTTTGGATTCTTATCTTGCTGGTAAAAACGGATCTCGTACCTATCAGACAGATTCCAACGGCTATGTTCTTGCAGGAATGAAGGAAAATGTAGTAAGTGCTAAAAATGGAGATGATGTTACACTGACATTGGATCAGGAATTGCAGGAAACTCTGGAACAGTCTTTTAAAATAACACAGGAACAGTTTAATCCGGACCGCATCTGGGGCGCGGTTATGGAAGTGGATACGGGTAAGGTGCTTGCCTGGGGGCAGTCGCCTAGTTTTGATCCTAATGTACTGGATATCAGTGAGTATTCCAACTACGGAGCACAGCAACCGTATGAACCTGGTTCTACTTTAAAGACATTTACATGGGCTGCTACAATTAATGAAGGAAAGTATGATTCTGATGCGACGGCAGAAGGATATCAGTATTGTATTATTCAAGATTCCAATGGTGTCATCAGTCGTACATACAATACGGATCCTGATGAAAACTATGGATGCATTACAAACTACCATCATGAAGCTTATAGCAATCCTACATTGGACGATGGGCTGAAATATTCCCTGAATACAGTGGCTGTGACTTTGGAAAATGAATATATCACTCCGGATGTTCTTCTGGAGTATATGAAGAAATTTGGCTTCTTTGAAGATGTAGATACAGATGGTCTTCTGGAAACAGATGGTGTATTAAACTTTACATGGCCTATGGAAAAAGAAAACCTGTCTTTCGGACAGGGTTCTACTGTAACAATGTTACAGCTGTTGCAGGCATACAGTGCTATCTTTTCGGATGGTACTATGAAAAAACCGTATTTTATTGATTCCATCAGAGATTCTTATGATCCTTCAAAGATTCTTTACCAGGCAGAACCTGTAGTTACCGGAACGCCTGTTACAGCAGAAACTGCTGAAAAGGTAAGAAGTATTCTTTATAAGGTTGTTAATGAAGATGGAGGAACTGCTACTCGTTATAAAATTCCTGAATGCAGTGTCATTGCCAAGACAGGTACTACTGAAGTCGCTATTAACGGTACATATGATACAGACCATGTTATCAGCAGTATCATGCTTGGACTTCCTGCGAATGATCCGAAGATAATGGTATATTATGCTTTTGAAATGGATTTTCAGAATATAGGAACACGTACTGAGGCAGTTACGAATATTTTAAGAAAAGCAGCTCAGATTTATAATCTGTCCGACAATATGACGACAACAGAAAGTACTTCACAGCAAACTGAAAGTACAGTTAATGAAATTCAGACATACAGCATGCCAGGGGTATTAAATCACAGTGTGGAATATGCAAAATCCAAACTTGAAGCGTTAGGTACAAATGTATTTGTGCTTGGGAATGGACAGAATGTCATTGATCAGTACCCTTCAGAAAGTTCCACCGTCGAAACCGGTCAACGTGTATTTCTTTTGACGGATACGCAGAGTTTTACTATGCCGGATTTGACAGGATGGACGCGAAAAGATGTTGCGGGACTTTGGACAACTACCGGATTTGGGTTTGAACTCGAAGGACAGGGGAAAGTGATTTCTCAATCTGTACCTGCAGGTACTGTGGTGAATAAAGGTACAAAGATCGAAGTTGTTTTTGGGGAATAGACTCTTTATAATAGGCAACAGAGAACAGGAGAAACTGTATATGATTTTAAAAAGTGCAATCAGTTTTATGATGACTTTGGTACTGGTGCTTGTGTGCATGCCGAAGTTTATTACATATATGAAAAAACTGAGTATAAGACAGAGCATATCTGAATATAGTCTGGAAGAAGACCAGAAAAAAGCAGGTACTCCTATTATGGGTGGTATTCTGTTTATTCTTATTCCAATTCTGGTGACTTTGGTTGTGCATTATGAAGTGCTGACAGATCCAAAAACTATGATTGTCATTCTTGCTTTTGCAGGGTATGGTTGTATTGGATTTATTGACGACTATCTCATTGCTGTTAAGAAGAATAATGATGGATTAAAGCCTAAATATAAGCTTTTAATGCAGTTGGTATTGGGCGTTGTATTCTTTTATATTTACTCTCGCATTGCAGAGTTGGAACTTGTGTGGCCAATAACACATCACGTTTCGCATCTTGGTTTCTTTTATTTCCTTCTGGTGCTGGTTATGTTTTCGGGTTCCAGTAATGCGGTGAATCTGACAGATGGTATGGATGGATTATCTTCCGGTTGTTCTATTATTGCTTTGTTTGCTTTTGCAGTCATTTCTGTGCTTGAACAACAATTTGGAATCATGGTTCTGATTATCAATATCATCGCAGGTCTTTTTGGATATCTGTATTACAATAAAAAGCCTGCCCAGGTATTTATGGGAGATACAGGATCATTGGCTCTGGGTGGATTACTTGCGGCACTTGCCATGGTGTTACATAAAGAAATAGCACTCATTTTTATTGGAGGCATTTTTGTTCTGGATACTTTGAGTGTGATTATTCAGATTTCAAGTGTCAAGCTTCGCCATAAAAAGGTATTTATTTATACCCCTATTCATTTTGCTTTCCGTATCAAAGGTATGCCTGAAACACAGGTTGTGCATATGTTCTGGTTTGTGGAAGCTATTTTGGCTGGAATTGGCTTATTGCTTGCTATATTATAGAGGTACATACCTCTTTTTTTGATTGTGCTTGCTTACTGTGTTTTGCTATAATAAAGAAACTGTCGGGAGGAAAGCACATGCCTAGAGAAGATTGGAATGTTGAAAATAAATCTATTCAAACTCTCATGGTTGTGAGAATGCAGGATATTCAGAGAAATGATCTTCCAACATTAGAATATGATGATCTGGAAGCGTATTTAAAAAAGTTACTCTGGAAGCGTAATTCTCCTAAGACATTAAGTCAGGCTGCAAGAGATATTCTCAATGTTAAAGCGGATGACCTTGTACGATTTATGTCTACTCAGGCGGTGAAAGATGGTGCATCAGGAAATCTATCTGATTTCATGGATATACTAGGAGGAAGAAAATAGTATGAAGAAAACAAATAAAAAGGGGTTGTTTTACTTTTTTGGTTTTGTCATCATTGCTGCAGCTTTAATAGTTTCAACATTTAATGGCATTAAAAACAACTTAAATTTAGGTCTGGATCTTCAGGGCGGATTTGAAATTTTATATCAGGTTGATCCGCTGAATGAAGGTGCTGATGTTGACATGACTGCCGTTACAAACAGTATTTCCAAACGTGTCAATGTTTTGGGGGTGTCAGAACCATCCATCACGGTAGAAGGTGATAACCGTATCCGTATTCAGCTTGCAGGTATTCAGGATCAGGACAGTGCAAGAGCGATGCTTGGTACTACAGCAAATCTTACATTCAGAGATGTAGATAATAATGAACTTGCTGATTCCAGTATTTTACAGGAAGGCGGCGCATCTTTAAATTATCAGGATGGTAAACCTGTTGTATCTTTGAAAATTAAGGATATTGCTAAATTCTCTGAAATCACTTCAACTATTTCAAAGAAGGCCTCCGGTTCCAATATTATGGTTATCTGGTTAGATTATGAAGAAGGTGACAGTTATACAGAAGAAGCCGCAAAAGCAAATCAGGGTAAAGAACCTAAATACATTTCCGCTGCTACAGTTTCTTCAGCCATCAGTGGGGACTGTGTCATTTCCGGTAACTTTACAGAAACAGAGGCTAAGACTCTGGCTAATCTGATCAACTCCGGTTCTCTTCCAGTAAAACTGACAGAGATTTCAAGTAATGTCGTTTCCGCACAGTTTGGTCAGGATGCTTTACAGAAAACAGCCATAGCAGGAGCTGTAGGTATTGCTCTGGTTATGGTATTCATGATTGCTGTGTATAAAATGCTGGGCGTATTATCCTCTATTATGTTATGTGTATATATCTGGGCGGTATTTGGTATTTACTCTTTGATGGGTGCTACATTTACATTGTCCGGTATTGGTGCTTTGGTATTAGGTGTTGGTATGACAGTGGATGCCAATATCATCAATAATGAACGTATTCGTCAGGAATTATACAAAGGCCACAGTGTCAGAAACTCTGTTGCACAGGGTCAGCAGCTTTCCTTTGGTGCTATATTTGATGCTCAGTTTACTACATTAATTGCAGCATTGATTATGTATATCTGGGGTAATGGGGCAGTGAAGGGTTTTGCAACCATGCTGATTATTACTGTGCTGATGACATTATGTATTAATGTTGCAGTTTCAAAGTGGTTATTATCTTCTGTAGTAAGTACAGGTTTATTTGATGACAAGCCACAGTGGTTCAGTGTCAGAAAAACACAGATTCCTGATGTTCAGAAAGGTGAAAAGCAATTCTATTTTGGTTTTCCTAAATTTGATTACGTTAAACGTTCCAATCTGTTTATGTGTATTTCTACAGCTATTCTTGCAATTGCCATTGTGTGTGGTGTAGTGAATACTGCAAAAGGAAATGGATTCCTGAACCTTGGTATTGATTTTGCTTCAGGTACAAAATTAACTATTTCTTCTGCAGAGCCAATTACCATTGAGGATGTTTCTTCTGAAATGGAAACACTTGGATATACAAATTTCTCTTATCAGTCTGCAGGTGATACTACTGTGTATGCTATTACAAAAGACAGTCTTACAACAGAAGAATTAACTTCTATCAAGTCTGATTTCAAAGATAAGTACGGACAGGAACCTGGAGATAACGTCGTTACTCCGGTGGTTGGAAGAGATCTTGTACACAATGCGGTTATTCTGACAATTGTAGCCTGGATTGCCATGATGGCATATGTTACGATTCGTTATGAATGGGAATATGCTGCAGGTTGTATCGTTGCATTAATTCATGATGTACTGATTGTATTATCTGTTTTCTGTATTTTCCGTCTGGAAGTAAATACAGAGCTGATTTCTGTTTTACTGACGATTATTGGGTATTCTATTAATAACTCAATCGTTGTATTTGACAGAGTCAGAGAAAATATGAAGAAGAATAAGAAAGTAGCTTCTACAGATGAATATCTGAAAGATGTGGTGAATCAGTCTATGAATGAGACAATCAAGATGTCTTTATTCTCTTCTGTAACAACATTGATCCCTGTGATAGTTTTACTTGCTCTTGGCTCTCATTCCATCTTTACATTCATGTTTGCCATGTTAATTGGATTGATTGCAGGTACTTTCTCATCTATCTTCATTGCAACAAAAGTATGGCGCTTTTTCTATAAGAACCATACAAAGAATTCTAAAAAGAAAAAGAAGAAAGAATATAAAGAAGAATTAGACGAATATACTTTTACAGGTATTAACGCATAAAAAATCATAAGCAGCCTTAGGGCTGCTTATTTTGGAGGTGTACATGAAAGCATTATTATTTGATTGTGACGGTTTAATGTTTAATACAGAGTACTATGCTATCTCTATATGGAAAAAAGTAGCAGAAGAATATCATTTTCAATTACCTGATGGTTTTTTTGAAACGATTACAGGAAGTGGTGGTCCTAAGGTGGAAGAGTATTTTAATTCTATTCATGGAATTCAGAAGATTCGAAAGATTGCTTCAGAGAAAAGATTTGATCTGCAGTATTGGAGCAGTTTTCCAAAAGATGGTCTGAATAAAAAAGGGTTATTGGAATTGTATGCTTACCTTAAAAAGAACGGGTATCGTATTGCAGTATGTTCCAGCAGCCGGCAGGAGTATGTGCGCACACTGCTATCTACTGTTTCCATTCCTCTGGAATTTGATGCTGTTGTTACAGGAGATATGGTACAGTTTGCTAAACCGGCTCCGGATATATTTTTGAAAGGTGCTGCTTTATTAGGCGTTGCCGCGAATGAATGTTTAGTTCTTGAAGACTCCAAACAAGGACTGCAGGCTGCTAAAAATGCAGGAATGCACTCCTGCTGGATTAAAGATATGATTCAGGCGGATGAAGAAATGTCTGAAAATATAGAGTATACTGTAGAAGACTTATCTCAGGTAATTTCACTGTTAGAAAAAGGAATGTGATGATATGGAATATACAATACTTAGAAAACAATATACTGATTTTTATTACAAAGATTACACAATAGAAGAATCTGAGGAGGTGTTTAAAGCCACTTTTCATTTTGAAATACCAGGTTTAACCTCTTTTTCTCCTTCTTTTACTCTAAAAAAGCCAAATGCACTGCTTGTTGGAAATCAGAAGGTGCTAAAAGAAGCAGTTTTTTCATTGGGTATGGTGGAACTGATCAGTTATTGGAAAACATGTTGTCCTCCTAAAGTGCATATCTGCTGTAATACTTTGGGTGAGCTACAGATTGCATGGTGGAAAAAGCTGTATTTCAATGGTCTGGGAGAATTCTTTTATACTAACGGTATAGAAACCTCCATGGAAGACTTTATGGAAATTATTCCTGAAGGAAATGCTATCACAGGTGAAGAGGTAAACTTCAGATGTAGTGGTAATCTGATTCCAGTAGGTGGAGGAAAGGATTCTTTTGTAACTCTTGACCTTGTTAAGGAGTGGAAGAAAGATAACTGTGCTTTTGTAATTAATAAAGTAATGAGTGCTATTCATTCAGCCAATGCGGCAGGATATAGTGGAGATACATTAATCAATCCTGTCAGAACACTGGATAAAAATATGCTTGATTTGAACAAACAGGGTTTTTTAAACGGGCATACGCCATTCAGTGCCATGTGTGCTTTTGCCTGTTATGTGACAGCTATCATCTATCATAAGAAATATATAGCTCTGAGTAACGAATCCAGTGCAAATGAATCTACAGTCAAAGGAAGTAATGTGAATCATCAATATTCCAAAACTTTTGAATTTGAAAAGGATTTTAACTGGTATACCTCTGCATATATGCCATTGGATATTCATTATTTCTCTTTTTTGCGACCTTTGAGTGAACTTCAGATTGCTGGTTTATTCTCAAAATTAAAACCATATCATTCTGTCTTCAGATCTTGTAATGTAGGATCTAAGG
Organism: uncultured Bulleidia sp.; assembly: GCA_934754415.1. GTDB lineage: Bacteria > Bacillota_I > Bacilli_A > Erysipelotrichales > Erysipelotrichaceae > Bulleidia. Next base: position 9,594 of record CAKVIS010000015.1, on the reverse strand, counting down.
AAGAAAAATGGTGTGGTCATTGTGCTAAATGTCTGTTCGTATATATTCTTATGTCTGCATATCTTCCTTCTGATGAGGTTGCAGGTATATTTGGAAGAGATATGTTAAATGATCCAGAAATGAAGGAGTTATTTGAACAGCTTTCCGGTCTCAGTGACAATAAGCCCTTTGAATGTGTTGGTACAAGAGATGAAGTGAATATTGCAGTAGCTATGGGAATTCGTAAATATTATGAGTATCATCAGGACCTTCCATATCTATATGCGTATTACATCACCACAAAGTATTATGCTTTTTACAAGGACTCTTCTGTAGACTGGAAACATTATGATACAGACAATATGTTGCCGGATATGTATGATCAGTTATTGAAAGAAAAACTTCAGGAGCAGATTACAGCATGATGGAAAGTTGGAAAAATGAATTTGAACATAAACGTATTGCTATATGGGGATTTGGAAGAGAAGGTAAGTCATCTCTTCACTTTATTCAGCAAATCTGTCCTGATGCGGATGTTACTATAATAGATTCTTCAAAAGAGAGTTTAGAAAAAATACATGCTGCAAACCCATTAGTAAAAACAGTTCTTCAAAATGATTGTGATTTTCACTCTTTTGATTGTATTTTAAAAGCTCCTGGTATCGTTGTGCCATCAGGTGAGTATTTACAGAGTATGACCAGTCAGACTGAGCTTTTTTTAAAATATTATGGTGCTTCTACGATTGGCGTTACAGGAACAAAAGGGAAAAGTACAACTACAACACTTGTATATACTTTGCTAAAGGAAAAATACAAAGTGCATTTGATTGGAAATATTGGTGTACCTTGTTTTGAAGCTATTCCATACATGGAGGAAGGGGATTTGGCGGCATTTGAGCTGAGTTGCCATCAGTTGGAATATTGTACATATGCGCCACATGTTGCAGTATTTTTGAATCTGTACGAAGAACATCTGGATCATTATGGTACTTTTGAAAAATATGGTAATGCCAAAGCAAATATTCTTAAATATCAGAGTAATAAGGATGTTGCAATTGTACACAAGGATCTTGAACAATACTTTGGTTTGATTAAGGGACAAAAAGTAGAAATTGGTAAAGATATTATTGCAGAAAATACTACACTGAAACTTCATGAGCATATATTAGATATACCGGATTGCAGACTTATCGGTCAGCATAATTATCTGAATCTTGCTGTGGCGTACTATATTGCAAGAATGTATGGTGTTACAGATAAACAGGTTGTATCTGCTATGAAAAATTTCAGACCTCTAGCGCATAGATTGGAAAATCTAGGTGAATACAACAATATTTGTTTTGTGAATGATTCTATCTGCACTATAGGACAGGCTTGTATTCAGGCTTTATCTGCATTGGAGAATGTAGATGTGGTATTAATAGGCGGTATGGACAGAGGAATTCACTATAAAGAACTAGAAGCATATTTATACCAGAGAAAAGATGTGCAGGTTATCTTTATGTATGCTACTGGACACAGAATTTTACAAGAAATGAAAGATGCTAATCTTGTAAGAGAAGGTTTGCATGAAGTGGAAAATCTTGAACAGGCAGTAACATTAGCGAAAACTCTTGTACATCCGCATCATATTTGTTTATTGTCTCCTGCAGCAAGTTCTTATGATCATTTTAAAAACTTTGAAGAAAGAGGAGACGTCTTTAAAAAACTGGCGTTTGAACAATAATGAAGTTTAAAGAAATACATGTTACAGGAGAAGAAATTGAAAAAAGATATCATTTTTCAACTTTGTGTTCCAAACTTATCGAAGCCAGTGGTATAGATGAAGATAAGATTAAAGAATTGTCCAGTGTTCCACAATTAACAACTTCTCAGGCACAATGTGTTGTTGATTGTGTTAACAGAATTCTGAAAGCAAAAGTAAACCAGGAGAAAGTTTTTGTTGGTGGTGATTACGATGCGGATGGTATTTGTTCTACAGCTATTATGAAATATACTCTTGATAAACTGGGTATACAAAACGGATATTACATACCTGACAGATTAAAAGAAGGGTATGGTTTACAAAGCTCTACAGTCAGTCTGGCACATGAAAAAGGTTATTCTTTGCTGATTACTGTAGATAATGGTGTGAAATGTCAGAAACAGATTATACTGGCACATGAACTGGGAATGGATATCATTGTGACAGATCATCATGTCATTGAAGAGACTGTTCCTGCAGATATCGTGGTTCATCCAGATTACATGGAAGACAGATATTCTACTTTATCTGGTGCAGGTGTAGCTTTGCAAATAAGCAGGCATCTGATTGGAGATGATGCTGCATTAACCGCACTTGCAGGTGTGGCAGCAATCGGAGATGTGATGCCATTATGGAAAGAAACACGTGCTATTGTATATAGTTGTCTGCAAACATTGAAACAGGGTATTCCTTCCAGTCTGGTAAGTCTTTTCGATAACAGAAATACAATTAATGTTACAAGTGTTGCTTTTCAGATAGTCCCTAAGTTAAATGCTATTGCGCGTATGGAGGATACTTCCAACGTAAACATGTTAGTACCTTTTCTTCTGGAAACGAGACCTTATGGAATTGCAAAATATGTGCAACAGATTAATGCAGTGAATAACAGCAGAAAAGCTCTTTCCAGATCAATGACTTTAAAAGCGGAGTCTTTGATTGAAGATACTTCTTTTATTGTTCTGTATGATGAAAGCTTTAAGCAAGGATTGTCAGGAATTGTTGCTGGCAGACTGACTCATGAATATCATAAACCTTCACTGATTTTTTCATCCAATGGTGAAGAACTGGTGGGAAGTGCCAGATCTGTGGAAGGGTTAAATATTTACGATTTTTTTTCAGATATTCAGAACATTATCAGGTTTGGAGGACACGCGATGGCTGCAGGTATCACTATTGCCAAAGACTCCTATGCCTCTTTTGTACAGGAAGTGGAGAGAAAAATGGTGTCCATGGAATTTACATGTGAAATACCTGAAGAAAAAGCAGTGGTTATTGATGCTACGGACCTGACTTTGGAGAACTGCATGGAACTGGAGTCTTTGTATCCTCTTCCAAAAGAACTTGAAAATATTCGTTTTTGTGTAAAAAATCTGCCATCTTCCTCTATTCAGAAATGGTCTAAAGTGACCAAATATCACTTTAATTCTTCTTGCGGAGGATTTGATGGTCTGGTGTTTGCAAGTGAAAAAGTACCATGTCTGGAAAATCCTGTATCAGTTACTGGTAAAATTAGTATCAACCGTTACAGAAATATGATTAATCCTCAGATACAAATAGAAGAAATGCAATAAAAACCAATAGTACAAAGACTATTGGTTATGTTGTATAATACATTCGTATTTTAACAAAAGGAGTTTAGTATCAATATGGCATTAGATTTAGAAAAGTATATTGCAAGTATCAGGGATTTCCCTACAGAAGGTATCTTATTCAGAGATGTTACACCACTGTTACAGGACCCTGAAGCATTTCAGGAGGCAACTGACCGAATTGCAGCATATGCCGAAAGTGTACATGCAGATGTCATTGTCGGTCCTGAAAGCAGAGGTTTCCTGGTAGGAGCTCCAGTAGCTTACAAGATTCATAAAGGTATTGTCCCTGTAAGAAAGCCTGGAAAGCTTCCAAGAGAAACTATCAGTTGCGAGTATGATCTTGAATATGGTTCTAATGAATTATTCATGAACAAAGATGCAATTAAACCTGGGCAAAGAGTAGTCGTCATTGATGATTTACTTGCTACAGGAGGTACAGCAAAGGCAACAGCAAAAATGATTGAACAATTAGGGGGTGTTGTTGCAGGATTTGCTTTCATCATTGAACTGACAGGTCTTCCTGGAAGAAAAGTTCTTGAAGGTTATGATATCTTCAGACTAATGGAATTAAGTGATAAATAATTACAGGAATCGAAGATAAACTCTTCGATTTTTTGCCAAAAAGGGGAGGTGTAAACTATGGCTGTACATTTACACATCGGGGTGGAAGATGTCCTGAAGGAGGCAAAAAAGTATATTTCGAACCCTGATAGCTTACAGATCATTCAACATGCTGCAAATTATGCCAGTGAACATCATGCAGGACAATTCAGAAAGTCCGGAGAACCATATTTTGTTCATTGTATTAATGTTGCGTATATTTTAGCTACATTACAAGTTGGTCCTAATACGATAGCGGCCGGTTTTTTGCATGATACAATCGAAGATACAGGTATTTCCAAACAGGAACTGGCTGAAGAATTTGGTGAAGAAATAGCAGAAATGGTAGAAGCTGTCACCAAGATTGGCTCCCTGAAATTCAAAGGTAAAGACGATCCTGAGTATCAGGCAAGCAATCATCGAAAGATCTTTATTGCCATGGCAAAAGATATACGTGTTATTCTGGTCAAGCTTGCTGACAGATTGCATAATATGCGCACATTAGAATATCAGCCTGAGGCCTCTCAAAAACGTATCGCAGCAGAAACTTTGGATGTGTATGCCCCCATTGCTCATCGTTTAGGTATCAGTTCTATTAAAAATGAGCTTGAAGATTTGTGTTTTTATTATTTAAACAGAGAAGAATACTACCATATTGCCAAGCTTGTAGAATCAAAAAAAGCCGAAAGAGATGAAGCCGTGAATCACATGATTCAGGAAATTACAGAGATGCTTCAGAAAAATCATATTCAGTTCCGTATTTTCGGTCGTTCAAAGCATTTGTATTCTATCTACAATAAAATGACCAAAAAGCATAAAAGATTTGATGAAATATTGGATCTTCTGGCAATACGTATTATCACTTTATCTGAATTAAACTGCTATGAAATATTAGGCTATATTCATGCTAAATATCGTCCTATTCCAGGTCGACTAAAAGATTATATTGCGGTACCTAAAACAAATATGTATCAGTCTTTACATACTACAATTATCGGAGATAACGGTAAAATATTTGAAGTCCAGATACGTACTGAAGAAATGGATCAGATTGCAGAACGTGGTATTGCAGCACATTGGAGATATAAAGAAGGCTCCAAATATGATGCAAAGAAGGAACAGAAAGAAATTGAAGACAAATTATCCTGGTTTAAAAACTTTGCAGTCTATTCAGAAGAAGCTTCCAAGGATAGTAATGCGTCTGAATATATGGCCACATTACAGCGTGATGTATTTGAAGCTAATGTATATGTCATGACTCCAAAAGGAAGAGTTATTGATCTTCCTAATGGCTCCACACCTGTGGATTTTGCATATCGTATACATACAGATGTAGGACATACTACTGTAGGTGCTATAGTGAATGATGTTATGGTCCCTTTAAATACGGAGCTTCATACCGGTGATGTTGTACAGATCAGAACTTTAAAAGGAACGGGTCCAAGTGAAGACTGGCTCAAATTTGTAAAAACTAATCAGGCTAAAAATAAAATTCGTAATTATTTAGCCAAAAAAGAAAATGAGCAGAAACAGGACAGAGTCGCAGACGGTGAAAAAATTATGTCTGAAGAACTGCGGAAACGTGGTTTTGATGTTAAGGAATTCATGGATCGAAAGAAGTTTGAAGCTATATTAAAGAATTTTAACGTTTCAAATTATGTTGACCTTATGTATGGCATTGCTGTGAAATCGATAAATCCGACGGACGTCTGTCAAAAGTTAACGAACCAGAAAAGACCAATGTCCATTGATGATACATTACGTGTAATCAATAAGGATTCTGCTCCAAAAAGAAGAGTTGCTTCAAAAACCGGTGTTATCATTCCGGGTATTGAGTCAATGAAAATGTCTTTAGCACCTTGTTGTACACCAGTGTATGGAGACCTTATTAAAGGATTTATTACCAAAGGCGAAGGTGTGAAAGTACATAGAGCAGATTGTCCAAATATTCAGTCTGAAAACAGAGTGATAGATGTACAATGGGACGATGGCTCAGATCAGGAACGTACATACAGTACTGATCTGGTAGTCATGGCAAATGACAGAAACTTTCTGTTGAATGATATCATGACCTGCCTGTCACAATGCAAAGCAATGGTTGAGTCTGTCAATGCTACATTAAACCGTGAGTTGTTGACAACAAGGATTACACTTTCTATTCGAGTTAAAAATTTAGATCATCTTTTAATGGTTATGGCCAACATCCGTAAAATTGAATCCGTGGTGCTCGTGGAAAGAGCAATACATTGAGGTTGTTTGAAAGACTAAAACAAGGTATAATCATAGTTGTAAAAATCAAAGAAGGAGAGATTCTTTTCGGCATCTAGTTAGCGACAATGGTATGGTGAAAGCATTGGTAGATAATGATAAGAACAGACACTCTGGAGATGGTATTTTGAAGTTGCAGTAGGAATACCCGAGATTCCGCGTTAAAGAAGCAGAGAGTGCATCCGAGGATGCAAACTAAGGTGGTACCGCGCAAAAGCGTCCTTGGATAAGGATGCTTTTTATTTTGTAAGGAGGAAAATTACATGAATTATCAGACACCAAGAGGAACTTATGATATTTTACCTGATGAAATATGTAAGTGGCACGAAGTTGAAAAACTAATCAAAGAAAAAACACGTTTATACAGATATCAAGAAATAAGAACACCATATTTTGAAAGTACAAGGGTTTTTTCCAGAGAAAATGACAGTTCTGATATGGTAAATAAAGAAATGTACACTTTCACTACAGGAAGTGAATCTTATACATTAAGACCGGAAGGTACAGCTGGGGTTATTCGAGCTTTTGATCAGCACAAATTATATGGCTCTATGGAAATGCCTGCACGTTTATATTACATGGGACCTATGTTCCGTCATGAAAGACCTCAGAAGGGCCGTCAGAGACAATTTCATCAGTTTGGTGTTGAAAATATCGGGCTAAAATCACCAGAACTTGATGCTGAAACTATCTCATTAGGATACGATATAGTAAAATCTCTGGATATTTCCAATGTAAAGGTTTTAATTAATACATTAGGTGATGATGAAAGCAGAGCTGCTTACAGAGATGCATTAAAATCTTATTTCACTCCATATCTTGACGAATTATGTTCAGACTGTCATAGACGTTTACAGCAGAATCCACTACGTGTTTTGGACTGTAAAGTGGATCATGATAAAGAATTCATGCAGAATGCTCCTAAACTTTCAGACTATCTGAATGAGGAAAGCAAAGAATATTTTCAAAAAGTATTAGATTCCCTGGATGCTTTAGGCATTCCTTATGAAATTGATGAAAGACTTGTAAGAGGTCTGGATTATTATACACATACTGTTTTTGAAGTTGTTTCCACAAGACCAGATTCCGGAGCACAGGCAACTGTCTTTGCAGGAGGACGTTATGATCACTTTGTTGAATATTATGGCGGACCGGAAATGAGCGGTATAGGTTTTGCTATTGGCATGGAACGTTTGATTGCTTTGGCTAGTGAAGAGGGGCATGTCTTCAGCGAGAATAATGCATTAGATGTTTATGTCATCGGTCTTGGTGATGTCAGTAAAAATGTTTTGGTGGTAGAACAAATGCTTCGAAAAGCAGGTTTTACAACAGAAGGCAATTTAGTAAAGAGAAGTTTAAAAGCTCAGTTTAAATCAGTTGACAGAAACAAAGCAAAGTATGTTGTGATTCTTGGAGAAGATGAAATCAGCAAAAATACTGTAAATGTTAAACGCAGTGGTGATAAAGAACAGCTGACAGTTTCAGTAGATGACCTTGTAACAACATTAAAGGAATGGGAAGGTAGAGAAAGATGAAAAGAACATGTGGAAATGGCACTTTAAGAAAAGAAGATGCCGGTAAAAAAGTAACATTAATCGGTTGGGTAAACAAAAGAAGAAATTTTGGCTCTTTAGTGTTTATGGACTTAAGAGACAGAAGTGGTCTTGTACAGGTGGTATTTGGCGAAAAAATATCTGATCAGGTCAAAGATGTAAGAAACGAATACATTCTTCAGGTTACAGGAACTGTAGAAATTCGTAAAGATAGTAATCCTAATATTCCAACAGGTGAAATTGAAGTTATTGCTGAAGAAGTAAATATTGTGAATTCGGCAGATACCTCTCCAATTGATTTGAGTGATGATTCTACTACCAATGAAGATACACGTTTAAAATACAGATATCTTGACCTTAGAAGACCGGTTCTTCAAAAGAATTTGATGCTGAGACATAAGATTTGCATGATTGCCAGAAATGTATTAGACAAAGAAGGTTTTGTAGAAATTGAAACACCTATTTTAGCAAGATCTACTCCTGAAGGAGCAAGAGATTATCTTGTTCCAAGCCGTATTTATAATGGTAAATTCTGGGCGTTACCTCAGTCTCCACAGATTTTCAAACAGTTGTTAATGATTTCGGGAATGGAAAAGTATTTCCAGATTGCACGTTGTTTCAGAGATGAGGACTTACGTGCTGATCGCCAACCTGAATTCACTCAGATTGATATTGAAATGTCTTTTGGTGATGAAGAAACTATTTTTGGAACTGTTGAAAATTTGATGAAACAGATTTTCAAAGGGACAAAAGATATTGACCTGGAAGATCACTTCCAGAGAATGACATGGCATGAATGTATGCGCAGATATGGAAGTGATAAACCTGATTTACGCTTTGGAAATGAAATTCAAAATATTTCTAATTTATTTGAACATACTGAATTTAAAGTATTTAAATCTGTATTAGAGGAAAAAGGTGAAATTAACTGTATCAAGTTTGAAAATGCAGGGGATAAATACAGCAGAAAAGCTCTGGATCAGTTACAGGATTTTGTGAAGCATGGATTTAAAGCTAAGGCTCTTGCATATTTGAAAATGAGTGAAACAGAATTGTCAGGTTCTATTGCAAAAGTACTTTCTGAAGATGAAAAGCAGGTATTGATTTCTTCTCTCGGCTTGAAGAATAATGATTTGGTATTAGTTATTGCGGATAAACCGTCTGTTTCCAGAAGCGCTTTAGGTGCTTTGAGAGTGAGACTTGCTCATGAGTTGAATTTGATTCCTGAGGGTAATGTATATAAATTCCTGTGGGTGACAGATTTCCCAATGTTTGAGTACAGCGAAGAGGAAGACAGGTATGTTGCTGCTCACCATCCATTTACAGCACCAAATGAGGAAGATGTAGATAAATTATTTACAAATCCTGCGGAGGTAAATTCCAGAGCGTATGATCTGGTTTTGAATGGATATGAATTATTATCCGGATCAATTAGAATTCATGATCAGGACTTGCAGGAGAAAGTGTTTGAAGCAATAGGAATGACTATGGAGGAAGCACGTAAGAAATTTGGGTTCTTCTTAGATGCATTTAAATACGGTACTCCACCACACGGAGGGGTTGGAATTGGCCTTGAAAGATTAACGATGTTAATTGCAGGTACAGATAACATCAGAGATGTTGTTGCTTTTCCAACAACCAACAGTTCTCTTGACTTGATGAGCGAATCTCCAAACGTTGTAGATCAGGCACAATTGGATATTTTAGGAATTCAGATTAAAAATAACGAAAAATAAGGTGGAAAGTATTCTCTGAATAATCAGAGAGTACTTTTTTTATCTTTTTTTATAAAAAAGATAAAAAAAGTATTGCAAGAGAAGAAGAAGTGAGGTAAGATACTCAAGCACTCAGCGAAGAG
>CAKVIS010000014.1 GCA_934754415.1 uncultured Bulleidia sp. | reverse complement strand
GAGACGACAAGGATACGGCTATCCGGATGACGAATATTTCTTCCTGAAGATTATAGATGCCAGCAGGAAGTTTTCATAATCTCTGAGTGAATCTATCAACAGGTTTTAGGACTGAACCAAAATAATACTTAATCTAATCAAAACAAACCCCCTCCCATCAAAGCATCTATGCTTTCATAGGAGGGGTTTATGTTTATTCTACTGTGTCTGGCAAGCTTTTTCTGTAATAGAAGTAATAGATTACATTCAGTACAATGCCAAATAATGTTGCACTTGGTCCTGCCAAGGCAATCTTAAATAGTGAAGGATCTGGTAATACTGTCATGGCATAGGCAACTGGTAATCTTACAATAAATGTCTGTGCCAGTCCCTGTAACATCACCCAGAATGTTCTTGCATGACCATTGTAATACCCCATAAAACTGAATAATACAGCTGTTAAGATAACTTCTGAAGAAAAACCCTTCATATAGGAATATGCCTCAGCTATTACAGATGTATCTGTTGTAAATAAGGATGCCATCTTATCTCCAGAAAATACAATCCCCATAAACACAAATACACCAATCACTCCACCAATTCCTATACCTGTTAACATGGAACGGAAAGCTCTTTTCTCTTTGCCTGCACCTACATTCTGTGAAACAAAGGAAGACATGGACTGCATCAAAGCACTTGGTATCAACATGGCAAAACTCTGTACTTTATTGGCTACACCATATCCGGAAGAAGCAGCCAAGCCTAAAGAGTTAACAAAAGCACATAATGCTAAGAAACTGAATTGTGTTAACAATTCCTGTAAAGCAATAGGTGTACCAATCTTAATAATGCCACCCAGTTCTTCATTCAGACAGATATCTTTCTTCTTCAGTGTAAAAGGAAACTCTTTCTTACGAATAATAAAGACAGATAACAGTACACTGACTCCCTGTGCTGCAACTGTTGCTATGGCTGCACCTGCCACATTCATATGTAATCCTGCTACTAATAAAAGATCACCAAAGATATTTACAACACATGCAATCAATACAAATAATAACGGAGACTTGGAATCTCCCATACCTCTGAATACAGAAGAAATAGTATTATATGCAGTAATCAGTAAGAAACCAGTACCACATATTCTTATATACTGTACTGTCAGATCCAAAGCTTCTTCAGGAGCCTGCATCAGCTGAGCAAATGGTCTTGCAAATGCTATCAGAAGAACACTTAAGACAATGGAAATGATACTGAATAATGCAATTGTACAGCCAATCAGTCGTCCTATACGTTCATGTTTCTGCATACCAATGTATTTAGAAATCTGTACTGTTACCGCCATGGCAAGACCTGCCACAACAAATGTTGCCATATTCATGATGTTACTTCCTGTAGAAATACCACTTAATCCTGTAGTTGTTCCAAACTGACCTACAATCATCAGATCTACAGCACCATACATAGCCTGTAATATCAAGGAACCAAGAATGGGAATCATGAATTTAATCATTTTCTTTAAAATAGAACCATTAGTAAAATCATTCATCTTTCATATCCTCCATCACAATAGGTGTTTCCATAAATTCGTCATACATACTATTAATACACTCAGCCATCACTTCCAGCTGTCCCTTATCATATTTCTGCAATCTTAATGAAAGCTTCTCAAAATACTTTTCTATATAGGTGTGATATACTTCTACACCTTTTTCTTTAAGTACAACGTAGATTACCCTTTTATCTTCTGAACTGACTTCCTTGCCAATCCATCCCAGTGTATCCATCACTCCTAAAGCACGTGTAATACTTGGAGTAGTCTGATGTAAAGCTTTAGATACATCAGATACCCTTACCTTCCCTTTTAAACTCAGCTGATAAATCTTATCCAGTATCTTCAGATAAGACGGCAAGATTTCTTTAGGAAGTTGTGGTCTGCTTTGTGCTATCTTTTCTGCTTTTTCTAATACATCTATAACTTTTCTTGCTTCAAATGCGTCCATAATAGTTACCTCCGATAATTACCTTAGGTAATTATATGCGTGTGATACGAAATGTAAAGTATTTTTTGGTTAAAATCTCACAAAAAAGAGAGGATACATTTTAACATGTCCTCTCTCTTTTCGCTGTATAATCTCTAGATTGCTTGGGTGTTATTGCCCATGTTGAATAATAATTCTCCAGATGTTATAACGTTATTTGGCAAAGATGGTAATTTGTAACCATTAGTAAACACAATTAATGTAATTGGATCAATATCATTTTCTTTTAGAGTGTTCATATCAAACTCGATTAATATATCTCCTTGTTTCACTTTATCTCCTTGCTTTACTTTTGTTTTGAAACCAGCTCCATTAAGTTTAACAGAATCAAGGCCAATATGAATTAACACCTCATTTCCGTCTTTATCCTTTAAGCCAATAGCATGATTTGTTGGATATAGTGAAACTACTTCTCCATCAAATGGTGAAACTACTTTGTTATCTGAAGGAATTACAGCAAATCCATCTCCAAGTACCTTTGAAGAAAATGTTGCATCATTTACGTCTTTTAAATCTACAACTTCTCCCGCTATTGGTGCTGAAAATCCAGATGATTTATTTTTTCCAACAAACACATAAGTTGCAATTATGCCTGCAATGATTGCAACCAAGAATATAATAGCAGCTGTAATAAAGCTTCCACCAATTTCAACGCATGGGAGGGTAAAAATAGTTGCCATAGAAAATGCTGTTGCTTTACAGCCTAACAACCCTGCAAGTCCACCTGCTAAAGCACCTGATATAGCCATTGGTATTGCATAACGCTTATTTCTTAATAAATAAGTATAGAGTGTTGGTTCAGAAACACCTCCGAAAATTGCAACAATGCTACAAGAAATAGCTAAATTTCTTTCTTTTGAGTTGTTGGCTACAAATATTGCACCCAGAGCAATTGCAATATAAGAAATACATGCGCACCACCAATAACCAAATAAAGCTGAATATCCATTTGTACTGAACTCAACAATACAAATAGCTGTAATAACCCAATGCATACCACTGATTACTAAATAGTTCATTGCAACACCAATAAAGATACCTGCAATAATTGGGCTAAAACCATTAATTGTATTAAACAAGTTTCCAATAAACTGACCAAAATAATATGCAACCGGCCCAAACACAATTGCAGTTAGTGGTACACAAATTGCAAGAGAAACTGCTGGATTAACAATTGTCGCAATAGTACTAGGCACATGTTTCTCCAAATACTTCCATAAGATTGAATAAACATATGTTGAAAGCAACGCAGGAATCAATGATGAAGAATAATTAAACATCATTACAGGAATTCCCATGAAAGAAACCACATTCCCTGTTTCTGTAAGTAAAGAAGTAAACGTTGGTTCCATTAAAGTAGCACTAATACATGCTGCTATATATGGGTTAACATTTAGTTTTTTAGCTGCTGAAAATGCAGATAAAATAGGTAAGAAATAAAATATAGCATTTGAAGCGGCATATAGAATTGAATATGTTGCACTTGTACCATCCATTAAATTGAATTGTGTCAATAAGATCAAAATTCCTCTTATTACAGATGCGCCAATTAATGCCGGAATCAAAGGTGTCATAGTTCCAGAAATAAAATCTAAAACTCTTTGAAAAATTGATAATTTTGAAGATTGTTTTACGTCATTCTGTTTTTCAAATCCCAGTTCATCTGTCATAATTGGATAATATTTAACAACATCCCCTCCAATGATAATCTGGCATTCATTCCCTACTAAATTACAACCTAATACTCCGTCAATTTTTGAAACTGCCTCTTTGTTCAATTTGTTAGTATCAGCCAAGCTTAATCTAAGTCTAGTGGCACAATGTGATACACTCGTTACATTTGTTTTACCGCCAATATTTTCAATAATCTTTTTTACATTATCTCTTATATTCATAATATGTCCTTTCATTTTTTTATGTTTTCTAAATGAAGGGTGAGATAGATTACTTCGTCTTCTGTAATCTCGTAATCATATTTTTCTTTTATATATTTCTTTATGATGTTTGAGCATATATACGCTTTCTTATAATTTTCTTTAACAAAACTTGCAAGTTTTTCATCATATTTTGAATTTACATTTTCTCGATTCAAAATTCTAACAGAGAAATATTTTAAATGTGTAATGAATCTAGAATATTCATACGTATTAATTTTAAGTTCAATATTCATCACTCTTCTGACAATATTCACCAAATCGTCGACTATCTGGATTGATGTCATAGTATCGTTCATGTTATTAGAATTCAAATTGATTAAATGAATTGCTATAAAAGAAATCTCATCATCATTCAGATATACATTTTTATCAATTAATTTTTCTTTTGCTATTGAGGCAATTCGAAATTCAGTACTATAAAATATCTTGATTTCGTTTGTTAATGAATTTCTTAAATACACTCCATTTTCGAGTCTTTTTATCGTTTCATTTATATGATCAGCAAGTAATAACACACTATTGATTGAAACAAAATCTACAGATTTTTTTTCTGCATTTTCTTCTTCAAGTAATTGCATTGATAAATTCATAATATCTTGAGGAATATTATTATAAATAGTTTGCAAATCACTAATTGTTCTGTTTTCCAAAACAAATTTTCTCAAATGCTTAAATTTTGTCTCGTCAATATCGGAATCAACTTTGGCATTAAAGCCAATCCCCTTTGCATCCACAATAATTTCGTTTTTATTATTATCTAATGCAATGATTGTTGTTAGAGTCCGGTGAATTTAGCCATTCCGAGTCCGGTAAAAATGACCGATTTTGGTTCAAAGAAAATAGCCACACATAAAATGATTTGATATATTGCTTAATCTATTCATTCTGCTATTCCACGGTCTGCTTGACAAACGGGGCCCATCTCCCTGCACCCTCTAAACCTGCCCTTGGTAAAAACAAAGTCCTGGTAGCACAAGGGCATACTAGTGTAGCAGGGAGATTATCCCATTTATAAAGCAGCTTTCGCGGCATATGCTCATATTTTTTGCGGATTTTTGCTCATAATCGTTTATTATAATTGGCTGTTTTTGTTGGACTGAAAATGGCGATTTCTACCGGACACTTTTTGGTTATTTTCACCGGGCGCTAACATTGTGTTGTTATTTAAAACTTGCTTGACATACATACCTATAAACTTGCCCCTATAAAATATCCTTCAGTTGTAGCTTCAGTTATTGATGCTACATTTTTACAATCTCCAACATACATGGTTTGTGGTACAACACCAAATAAATCAAACACTTTTTGCGTGTCAGCTCTATATCCTAACGATAGAATAAAATCAGAATGATTAATCTCTTTCATTGTACCATTACAATTTACTACGCAATTATTATCATTTATTTGTACACACTCAGAATTTAATAATACTTCAATATTTTGATCTTTTTGTAAATGAATTAATAAGTCTGTTCTGTATAATTCATTACCATTTCTTGCTATTTTATCGCCTTTCTCAACGATTGTTACTTTTTTCCCTAATGCAGATAATTCTAAAGCTAATTCACAGCCTACACTTCCTGCGCCCAGAATTGTTACCTTATTCCCTGATTTTTCAATGCCTTCCTTAATAAAAGCCTCTGCTTGGAAAACATTTTTACTATCGATACCTAAGATAGGTAAAGTTACTGGTTCAGCTCCTATTGCGACAACAACAGAATCCGGATTGATATTTTCAATAAAATTCTTATCCACTTCAGTATTGAGTAAAACTTCAACAGCACTCTTATTAAATTGTGTTTTTAAATAGTTTAAGTATGCACGCAAATCTTCTTTCAATATTCCTTTGGATGCAATCAAAAGTTTTCCACCAATCTCATTACCTTTTTCCGCCAGGATTACTTTATGACCTCTTTCGCAAGCTGTTAAAGCCACCTTCATTCCAGCAGGACCAGCACCAATGACTAACACTTTTTTCGTTTCATTTGCTTTACTTAAATGAAGTGGCACTCTATTTTCACGATAGATTCTCGGATTGACAGTACAACATGTATTAAAATGTTCAGTTGCAATATGATAGCAATTATTACATCTTATACATGGAACAACATCTTCTTCTCTTCCCTCCATTACTTTTTTTGGCATATATGGATCAGCAACTATAGATCTTCCCAAAAGTACTAAATCACAAATTCCATCAGCCAATACTTTTTCAGCCTCATGTATATTCATAATTGAACCACTAAGGTTTAAAATTACATCTGGAATTTCTGCTTTAATCTTTTTTGCCACATCATAATTTAAAATATGCTTTTCAAATATTGGAGGACAAAGCTTAACATTTCCATCATGATATTCATCCATTCCTGTTATTACATTTAAAATATCGTAATATTTTCTGTTTTCTTTTAAAAAGCGAATCATTTCATCAAGCGAATAAGATTCTTTAACACCTAAAGTTGAACTCACTCTTAATTCCAGAACCGTTTTTTCACCAATAACTTCTCGTATTTTTTTAAGTAAAATATTACCTAACTTAAATCTATTTTCATATGAACCACCCCATTCATCATTTCTGAGGTTGAATCCTGGAGCCATAAAGTGTCCAACGATATTATCATTTGATATATCAAGTATTATTAAATCAAATCCGAATTTTGCTGCACTTTTAGCCTTTTCAATTACTTGTTCAAATAAGATTTCTCTAATTTCATCGGTCATAACCTTTGTTCCCCTTGCATAAGGTCTAGCAAAAGGTAATCCAGATGGTGTGTAAATCGTGCCTTCATAGGTATTTCCCATTCCAATAGACATTCCAGCCAAAGCACCACCTTGTTTTACAACAGATAATGATTCTCGAAGTACATCGAGATTATACTTACTAAATGGGTTTGCACCATTTGCTTCATATAGTGTGCTACCACCAATACCGTGATACATCATTCCTATCATAGCAACACCACCCAAAGATTTATCGTAAATCCCAATTCCACCATAATTGGTGCTTGATAAATGAGTATGTGTTGGAACCGTAGACATTGTTGTAGAACACAATCTGTTACTATAAACAATACCTTTTACCTTTAACGGGCTAAAAACATGTGGATATTTTTTTGTTATATTATTCATACTTTCACCTTTCTTGTAACAAAAAAGCCTCACAAGAAAATATATAAAAAATACATTTTCTCATAAGGTTTTGCTAACATCTAATTTGGTGAAGTTATGACAAGCCTATGACTTCTTTATTACAAATACACAATAGCATGAAAGGGGTTTCTTTTTCAAGAACCAATTTTATCGACCTAAAAAATTCCAAAAAGACTGATGAAGTCACAAGGTATTATGATGATCATAAAACAAATGAACGCATCACTGTTAATGAAACTGGTCGTGAACTCATGAAGAAAAGGATTATCCATATTCCTGAGACTGGTTTCCGTATAGTCAGATATTATGGATTTTACAACAACAAAGAACAGGATATACTCAACAGAGTTCATGAGTTATCCGGTTAAAAGCAGAAAGCCAAAAGAACTCTTGTGCAAAGAAAAGCAGACCTGCAATGCCATTACAGCACCTTCGTTACGCCTGTCCCATGGGTTTTTCAAATAAAGATCTCATCCATTCTCCATCTACTAAAGGAAATGAAGTATTCTCTACTTTAAACAGATCAGGATTCTGTTCCAGTTCTTCTTCCAGCATGCTTACAGGAATCAGAAATGCCATACCTTTATCATCTGTTTTCACAATAATCTTCATGACATCATTTTCTGTTCTTTGATAATCAATGCTTGTCACATCTGCAGGATTGCCTTTTTTGTTATCCACAAATTCAATAAAGCAGTCATATTTGGCAAGTTCCACTGCAATATCATTCACACCATCTTCAAGAATCTGTATCTTCTCCACAAACTCTTTGACAGTAGCACATCTTCTTAAAGTATATCCTGCTTTATCAAGAGGTTTTACAAAGCTGCTGAGATCTACACCTGTTACAGGTTCTTTACTCACCCATATAACAAATTTATGTTCCGGATCTGTATACAATAAATCATTCTGCACCAGATATTCTTTATGACAGTTAGTGCACTCATGCTGAAAGATTTCTCCAGATACACATCTGTCTCTTAAATCTCTGTCCTCTTTGACATTGACGGAATCATAGATATCCATCTCAAATTCCTGCTTGCAATACGGGCAAATATATTTAATGGTTTTGGATGCTGTCATATTCTCTTTTAACTCCTTAACTGTACTCCTGTATAGGTCAAATGAAACATATCACTCATTTCCTTTATCTTTTTTACCAGTTCCTCTTCGGCAATACTCAGATCTTCTCCAATCGCAAGTACCACAAGTTTAAACTCCTCTTCTCCACAAAGTATAGCCTTTACAGAATCATGTTCTTCTGAATCCATCACATAGCCTAACACAAATAAACCATCCAGTCCTGTAAGATGGACTTCATAGTCCTCAAGTCCCTGTTCACTGACAAAGCTGGCCATCACAATATCTGCATTATACGGATTACGGATATCATCCAGTCGAACATCACTCCTTAAGGTATACATATCTTCATCTTCCTCAGGTTCCACACTGTCAATATACGGAATATTCTTATTCATCATCAAAGGTATAGGTTCAGCAAGTCTTGCTTCAAAATCCTGCACTTCCTCCATGGTCCAGTTACCAAGTATCTTTGGATCACTCAGTCCCTTACTGCACTTTTCCCAGGAAGCTCCTACAGAAAGCACATTAAACATAATTGTGCCATCTTCCTTACACCAGCAGGAACACAATGCATAACAGTCATCATCCTGTATCTCAATATTCTCTTTTAAACTATCCGTCAACGTATCCGCTTCTATCGTAATATATTGATGATAGTAATCTGTAAATCTGTATTCTATAACTTTCATACCCATGTTTATAGCAATCTTTCTGTCACTTGTAAAGTATATCGAATATTATTCCATATTTCTTTAAAGTGCATAATAAAAGATATGGTCATGAAGATTCCTCTCCACTTCCATACCCTTTTTGACTGCTTAGTCTCTTGAAGATCTGGAGCCAACAATTCTTAATACATACAGGAAGATGTTGATGAAATCCAGATATAACTGGAATGCTCCATACACTGCCAGGTTAGCTGTTAAGATATCGCTTCCCTGAGCCTGATAATAATATGCCTTCAGTTTCTGTGTATCCCATGCGGTCAATCCCATGAAGATGACGATACCTGCATAAGAAATGAATAAACTGCTTCCGATAGATGGAATAAACATACCCAGAACAGATACCAGTACCAGGGAAATCAGACCACCCATTAAGATACCGGAGAACTTAGTCAGATCCACATTTGTAAAATGTCCGATAATCGCTGTAGAGAAGAACATCACAGCCGCAAATGCAAATGCTGTAAAGACTGTAGCTACTCCAAAAGCTAACGGAAGAATAGAGAATGTAAGACCTGTTACACCGGAATACACAAAGAATAAGATTTTACTCTGTGCTGGATCCATAGTCTGCAATCCTCTGCCTAAAGCAATACAGATACCTAACTGTACAAACAACATAATGATATTGGAAAAACCACTTAATGCAAACTTCATCATGAAGCCTCCATTCATTAAATTGACATATCCTGCATAGGCAATCAATGCTGTAATGGCAAGACCAATACCCATGGTTGAAAATACTTTTGTCATGTATCTCTGGAATCCGTCACTGGCGGAATATACACTTTCACGATTGAATTCACTCATAGAACTCACTCCTTTCATCGATATATCTATAGTGTAATAAGATTACACCCAAAGTCAAATGATGTACGACAAACGCCTTCAATTGTTTATCCACTCTTCAATTTCACCAATCATCCGGTTTCTGTCCTCAGCATTCTGAGGATCAAACCAATGTACATCCATTTGATGTCTGAACCAGGTAAACTGTTTTTTTGCAAACTGACGGGAATGTTTCTGAATCGTCTGTTTCACTTCTTCTGCTGTACATTCCTGCTTAAAGTACGGTTCCCATTCTTTATACCCAATACCTTTCATACAGCCATCTTCAAATGTAATACCCTTCTGAAGTAACCCTTGTATTTCTTTTTCCAGTCCCTGTGCAAACATGTTTTCCACTCTTTGATTGATGCGGGAATACAACACTTCTCTGTCCATTGTGGTACAGGCTATAAAAGCATCATAAACTGGTGTATGTTCCTGTTCGTCATTCATTTCAGACATTGGTCTTTGATTCTGCTGAATGAGCGTTAAAGCTCTTAATACTCTTCTTCTGTTGTTTGGATGAATCTTCAAGGCCTGCTGAGGATCTGCCTTTTGTAATCTGTCATACAGTTCTTCATTAGAATACTGTTCCAAAGCAGGATCAACACTCTGTTCACCTTCTTCACTGAAGACATAATCATAGATACAGGCTTTCACATATAAGCCTGTCCCCCCGCAGACGATTGGCAATGCATCACTTTTATCAATAACAGCACGGGCTTCTTTCTGAAACTGTGCCACACTGTAAGGTTCCTTTGGATCCAGTATATCTATCAGATAATGCGGTACACCCTGCATTTCTTTTTCTGTCACCTTTCCTGAACCTATATCCAGTCCCTTATACACCTGAATGGAATCACCGGAAATGATGATGCCACCCACCTTCTTAGCAACTTCCACTGCAAAATCAGACTTTCCTGAAGCAGTAGGACCTGCTATGACTAACACTTTCTTCATCTTATTTAAATTCCTTTAACAATGCCCTGTCTTCCACAACCACAAAGATGGTTTTTCCATCTGCAGTAGATACAGGATTCTTACACTGTTTTAAAAGTTCGATTTCTTTTCTGCATTCTTCTATAGAGTAATGCACTTCTTTTTTTATTCTGTTCTTACTGACAAGTTTTCTGACATAAGAAGAAGTAAAGGACACATGTGAATCTTCTAAGAAGGCATCTGTAATATCCTGTAAGAAACTCTGTACATCTATTTCCTTCATCCAGGAAGGAATACTTCTTACAAGTAAGGTATCTTTACCAAACTCTTCAAACGCAATATGCCATATCTGAATGGCCTCATTCAACTCTTCCAGTCTGTCAATCACATCCTGTGAGACATGCAGTGTATATGGAACCAGCACATCTTCCACAGTCGTACTGTTCTGCATAGCTTCTACAAGCTTTTCATACAGCACTCTTTGTCTTAAGGCATGATCATCCACAACAACAAGTCCTGCTTCACTTTGACAAAGAATATACCTGTTCCTGTACATACCAATCACTTCCATAGCAGGTATAGTTACAGGCTCATAAATTTCTTCTGGTTCTTCCTGAACTGCTTTTACTGCAGGCTTTGTTTCTTCCTCAACAAACACTGGCACTTCTTCCACCGGAGTAACTTGTACTATTGGGGGTTCCACCTCTTCTGCAGATACAGGTTCTTTAAATACCGCAGAGTGTTGTGGCACTACCGGAGCAGGAGTACTTTCCTCTATTGTATCCAGTTCCAGCTTCATTGGTCTGTAATACGTCTGTTGTATTGGTTTAGGCTGTACTTCCACCAAAGGAGCACTGACCTGTAATACCTTTTTTAGCTCTGTTTTCAACAGATATTCCAGCTGATTAAATTTGGATAATCTGACTTCCCACTTACTTGGATGCACATTGACATCCAGAATATGCGGATCCATTTCTATATGTAAGACTACAACAGGAAATCTACCCTGAGGTAACTGCCCTTCATAGCCTTCCATCACTGCTTTATACAGCTTGTTATCCTTGACCATTCTGCCATTTAAAAATATCTGCATGCCATTTCTGTTAGCACGATTCAATACAGGTTTCACTACATACCCATTCACATGATAGTCAAAATCTTCAAAATCCACCTTCACTGCATTTTCTGCAGGGCCCCTTCCATATACCTGAAATAAGACTTCCAGAAGATTGTTATTCCCGGTACTTCTGAACACATCTCTTCCTTCATTAATAAACCTGAAGGATATTTCAGGATGAGACAAAGCAAAGGAATGTATAACAGACTGAATCAGACTTGCTTCATAGGAAGCTGCACGTAAATGTTTTAATCTTGCAGGTGTCTTATAGAAAAGTCCTTCTACAGTAATCGAAGTACCTGTAGGACAGGCATAGGATTCATATACTTTCTCTTCACCATATTCCATAACCACTCTTGTGGCATCTTCCCCATCACTTGTGCATAAAGTCAGTTTACTCACAGAGGCAATAGATGGTAAAGCTTCCCCTCTGAACCCCAATGTATGAATGTTCCATAAATCATTCTGCTGAGATATCTTACTTGTCGCATGTCTTAAGAAGGCATTTCTGGCATCTTCATGATCCATACCACATCCGTTATCTTCTACAGTTAATGAGGTAATACCTCCTTCAATAACAGATACCTCTATTCTTGTACTTCCTGCATCTATGGCATTTTCCACTAATTCTTTCACTACTCCCATTGGTCTTTCCACAACCTCTCCAGCTGCGATCATATTGGCTATCTGGGAATCTAATTGCTTTATTCTACTCATCCACTATATAATACCACTAAGATAAGAGAACCTATGCGTATACAAGAAGAATTTTTACATGAACAGATTATCAAAAAATCTCAGTTTCTCACCTACTTAAAACAGACACGTACAGAACAGGAAGCACGGGAATTTATAGACTTTGTTCGTCACAAACACCCTGACAGCACCCATGTATGTACTGCCTATTCTTTACAGAACGGTACCATTCAAAGATCCAGTGATAATGGAGAACCTGCAGGTACTGCAGGAGTACCTATGTTAGAAGCTATCAAAAAATCAGACATACAGGATATTACTGCCTGTGTTGTCAGATACTTCGGTGGTATTAAATTAGGCGCAGGAGGATTAATCAGAGCCTATTCTTCCAGTGTGTCTCAGGCCATCGAACTGGCACCTAAAACCATTGATGTACCTGTAGATATCTACAGACTGTCCTATCCCTATTCCATGCAGGGATCTTTAGAAACATGGCTAAGAAAAAACGGTGAGATACAGGAAATACTTTATGGAGAAGCTATTGAAATCCTCTATGCCACTTCCATCCAAGGATTTATGGAATCTGTAAGAGATATCACACATGGTGACATCACACCTGTATTCTTAAGACAGGATCTTATAGAAACTGTTGTACAGGAGGATACACAATGAGTATTTTCACTTTACCTGAAGATAGAAAAGGTACAGATTACTATGAATTCTATCCTGGTAAACCTGTATCTTATGCAGATTGCTGGAGTCCAAAATCATTACTTTTAAAAGCAGACAGTGAAGACTGTCTTGAATGTATCACTATTTTAATGACTGCAGTACCTTCCTTTGATCCCTATGGTAGTACCTGTATAGATAAAGATATCTGGTCCATCATTTTAGAATACAGGAATATGGAAAACTCTTCTTTATATGAAGAATGGATACCCTGGGCAGAAAACGCATTAGAAACCTACGGATGTTTTACCATCCTTGGATTATGAACATATTGTTAATTGATCTGTGTTCTAAGATTACATCATTTTGGTGTAATTTTTGTCTTTACTTAAGTAAAAAATCATTAACACTAGTTCACATGCAGAGAGATCAGATTAGGAATTTGGTGGATATGTCACTTAATGATACAGAATGATAAATTTCCATTTGTAGAAGTAAACAAAATGAATGATAGAAGGTTAAATGGTATAGATGAATAAAGCAAAGGAGAAGTGGTGAATGAAAAATGAAATAGTTTTGTTTACGGATGGAGACATTAATATCGAAGTTCAGATAAATCCCGAACAGGAAACAGTCTGGTTGACACAGAAGCAAATGGAAGTATTGTTTGATGTTAAGCATGCTACTATAAGTGAGCATATTACAAATATTCTTGCTTCTGGAGAATTAGATGAGACTTCTGTCGGTTTTTCCGACAGAAGTTCAGGAGGAAGAAAACCGAAAATATATAACCTGGATATGATTTTGTCCATAGGATATCGAGTTAATTCCAAAAGAGGTATAGCTTTTAGAAAATGGGCTAATAAAGTTTTAAAACAGTATATTATTCAAGGCTATGCTATCAATGAAAAGCGGCTTCAGGCTCTTGAAAAGACGGTTGATATTCAGACCAGAATGCTTGCAGGTGCACTTGATATTAATGAGTATGATGTGCTTAGAGCCGTAAATGAATATACAGAAGCATTACTTTTGTTAGATCAATATGATCATCAGGCACTAAACAAGCCAGACGGAAATAAACCTATATATCGCATTACATATGAAGATTGTGTTCAAATGGTTGCTGAAATGAGAGATTCTTTTAATACGGATGTTTTTGGAGTGGAAAAAGAAGTTGGAAAAGTTTCTGGCATAATAGCCACAGTATATCAAAGTGTGTTTGGACAGGATGCATATCCGTCAGCCGAGGAAAAGGCAGCAAATCTATTATACTTTATGATTAAGGATCATCCGTATGCAGACGGCTGCAAAAGAATCGCAGCATCACTTTTTCTGGAATTTTTAGATAAAAATAATGCTTTATTTCAGAAAGGGGTTAAGCGCATAAGTGATGGAACTTTAGTAGCTATCACTTTAATGATTGCTGAATCGGGGCCGGAGGAGAAAGATGTAATGGTAAAACTAGTAATGAATTTACTAGATTTATAAAATGCAGTTAATATCAGCTATAAGGATACAATAAGTAGCCCACCAACTGTTATGAAGTCTAATTCAATAACCAGCACTAACCCTTTTTGGAAATACTCTGATTACATCATTTTGGTGTAATCTTTTTTTAATACATTGTTTCTCTTGTCCTTCTTTGTTCACATAATCTTCACTTCTTTTCTATTGCATTCTGTAAAGATGGTATTACAATACATTTTGTTCAAATATGAACTATTCACATTTGAAGAAAGGATGCTTATGAGATTTAATTTTGAATTTGCAGAAAAAGTAAGTATTGTCTACAGCAACCTATGTAAACCGGTCTATGAAAAATACTGTATTGGCAGAACAGGTCTGGATATCCTGTTATTTCTTGCCAATAATCCACAATATACCAACGCCAGAGATATTGTAGAAATACGTCATCTGAAAGCAAACCTTGTGTCTATCCATGTAGATAAGTTAGTAAAAGAAGGGTATCTTGAAAGAAAGCCTATTGCCAATGACAGAAGAAAAATTCAGCTTGTCATTACCCCTAAAGCTTCTTCCTGTATAGAAGATGGCAAAGCTATCCAGCAAAAGTTTGAAGACCTCCTCTTATCCAACATTACAGAGGAAGACCTTGTTACAGTTAGAAAAGCCTTTCTTCAGATGGAGAAAAATATAGATTCTATTCAGGAGGAATACTAATGTCACATATGCTTATTGTTTTACTTGTGACCTTTTTTGCAGGCATGGGTGCAGGACTTGGTACAGGATTTGCAGGAATGAGTGCAGCTGCTGTTATCAGTCCGATGTTAATTACTTTTTTAGGCATGGATCCCTATATGGCAGTAGGTATTGCCTTATCTTCGGATGTACTTGCAAGTGCAGTATCTGCCTATACCTACTACAAGAATAAAAACATAGATATCGTCAATGGTATTGTCATGATGGTATCCGTACTGATCTTTACCGTAGTGGGAAGCTATATCAGCAGTCTTGTCCCTGCCACTACCATGGGTAACTTCTCTGTCTTTATGACGATGTTACTGGGGATAAAGTTTATAGTAAGACCCGTCATGACTACCAAAGAAGCCATGGCCAATGTATCCAAAAAGAAAAGAATGGTACAATCCATTTTCTGTGGAATTATCATCGGTTTCATCTGTGGCTTTATTGGTGCAGGTGGAGGAATGATGATGCTACTGATACTGACAAGTGTGCTGGGATATGAATTAAAAACAGCTGTAGGCACCAGTGTCTTCATTATGACATTTACTGCCCTAACAGGAGCAATCTCTCACTTTGCCATTGGTGGTATGCCAGATATCACTGTATGGGTATTATGTATTCTCTTTACATTACTCTGGGCAAGAATCGCTGCCAAGTTTGCCAATAAAGCTGAACCAAAGACATTAAATCAGGCTACAGGTATCATCTTACTCATTCTCGGCATCGTCATTCTGGGATTCTCATTCTTTGCAAAATAAAAGATCTGCCTTTTTAAGAGCAGAAGAAAACATATCCGCTTAAAAACCGAATAAACAAACCGCAGATTTCAAAAGAAGTCTGCGGCGTTTTTTTCTTTCAAACTTCAGTCCCCACTATGACAATCACACATTATTTTATAAAGAAATAATGTGTGACTGTCATATCCGGTATTCAGCAAGTGCTTCTCTGTTTATTCTATTTATACGTTTTAAAATAGCATCTGCCTGTTACCAGCAGATGCTCTATGAAGAGAGGAAGAAAACAGTCACAGCCAAAAACTCTCTTCCTTTACTATATACACATTATCTTACAGAAATTACTGTTCTTTTTTCAAAAAAGCAATATTTAAATCTAATCCTGCAGGTAATCCCTGCACGCCACCCTGATCTGTGTACTGCCACATGAAATAGTCATATGGATAACTGCAATAGGTATTATACTGTGCCACCCAGAAAGCATATTCGGTTAAGTATTCTGGCTGAAACAGCTGACTGTAGGTATCTGTACTTGCATATATCATAGGTGTATAGCCCGCATTCTTTATATTTTCCAGAAATACCTCAGCACACTTTGTTCTCTGTGCACGGTTGATATAGTTTCCTCTTGCTCCGGTACTTTCAGGATAAAACTCATAGTCATAGACTACAGGCCATGTGACAGGATAGTCATGAATCTTTTCAATGACATATTTAGCTTCTTCTGCAGCTTCTTCTTCATTTACTGCCTGAGAAAAGAAATAAACACCTACCTGAATACCATTATCCAAAGCCCCCTGTATATTGGTGTCAAAATATTCATCATCCTGAATATATCCTTCTGTATACCCTCTATACCCACAACGTATCATGGCAAAAGATACCCCTGATGCTTTGATCTGTGCCCAGTCCAGTTCTTTATTATGTGCCGACACATCAATACCGATAACAGAGGTATACTCATCATCTTCATAGGTATAAAAGCCATCCTGGCTGATTACCTTCTCCATATCGTACTTTAAAGCAGGACGTGTTTCATGATACACTTCCGGCACCTCAGTTACAGGATCATAGGTATAACTTTCATGCAGTAAGCTGTTCATCAGTAATACTAGCACTACTCCCAATACTGCAAGTACCAGTAATAATCCTCTTTGATTCAGTTTTCTCTTTCTTCTTTTTCTTCTTCTGTTCATTACTTGTATTGTACTTCTTTTTCACTCATGTTGTTCTTAAGAAATTTTCTGTAGGACACTATCCACAATACTATCTGCAACAATCCTGTACATGTCCAGCTGATTGGAAAACAAAGATAAACCACACTTAATGTCGGAAATAACGGAAAAATAAACCACAGCCATACAAGGCGTATCCCACAGATTCCTGCAAGCATACATACTGTAGGTAAAATAGAATACCCCATCCCTCTCATAGAACCTATCATCACATCAGAAACTCCCTGTATTGGTAACAGTAAAGTCACATACAACAATCTGTACATACCCCAGTTTTCCACATCCACAGAGTTTGTATAAAAGCTCAGAAAGAAATGACCATTACAGTACAAAATACCTGCCACAAGAAATCCTGATCCAACACATAACAGTAAGGTCATCCACATGATTTCTTTAATCTTGCCAATCTGTTTTGCACCTACATTCTGAGAAGTAAAAGAAATACATGCCTGCATAAAAGCACTCATACCAATGTATACAAAGTTTTCCAGATTAATAGCTGCACTGTTACCAGCAATAATACTTGTATTACCAAAAGAGTTGATACTGGACTGTACCACAAGATTACTTAAAGAAAAGATAATTGACTGTAATCCTGCAGGAATACCGATATGCAGAATATCTTTTGCCAGTACTTTATCCAGATGTAATCTGGCAAGTTCTACTTTCATATCCCCTTCTTCACGTCTTAAGGCAAGCCAGACAAGTACACTGGCCACACCCTGGGCAACAATCGTAGCTAATGCCACACCTGCCACGCCCATATGGAAAACAATGACAAAGATAAGATTTAATGCCACATTTAAAACACCTGACAGTGTCAGATACACAAGAGGTCTTGTGGTATCCCCTTTAGATCTTAATACTGCAGTACCAAAATCATACACAAGCAAGAATAAGGAACCTGCAAAATAGATCTTCATATACAGATCACTTTGACCGATAATCTCCTCAGGTGTTCCCAGAAGTTCCAGAAATGGTCTGGAAATTGTACAGCCAACCACTGTTAATACAATTCCCAGAACAAGAGATAACCACATGGACGTATGTACAGCATGTTGTACCTTTTCACTGTCACGTGCTCCTATACATCTGGATATCACTACATTACATCCTACAGATATACCATTAAAAAGACTGGTAATAAAGAATACCAGTGAACTTGTAGCACCCACTGCAGCCAATGCAATTTCTCCGGAGAACTTACCTACAACGATAATATCCGCCGCATTAAACAACATCTGTAATAAAGCTGTAGCCATCAAAGGAACTGAAAACAAAAATACATTCTTCATTAATGGTCCATGGACCATATCTATTTCATTAGATCTCAACATGTCTCTATTATAGTAAAACCGGAAAAGTTTTTCTCGAATATGTAAATCAGATGAAGCCAGAGCTTCTCTGAAAGTTCATGAGATTTTCTTCCACCATGTAATTTTGAAGCTGTTTTTTACAACCTCATCCGATTTTACAGTGCGTTAACTTCTTTGTTGTCCTGCAATAGCCAATTCTGTATTTATTTTGTTTTTGGCTAATAGTCATTGTAAAAGCCAATCAGCAATATCCATAATTCTAATTCCTTCATACTGGTACTCATCATTTCTTGTTCGAGCAATCAGCATCTTTGGATAAGCATCCTTAATTTGAAGTAATGGAGAGACCTCCCGTTCAAATGTTTTACTGTCTGTTATATTGTCTGATACCTGAATATAAAGTTTTTCACTTCTCTTTATGGCAACAAAATCAATTTCTTTTTTATAGAGAACTCCCACATAGACTTCATAGCCTCTTCGAAGCAACTCTATCGCAACAATATTTTCCAGCATTCTCCCGTAGTCCATGTTTCTTGTCCCCAATTTAGCATATCGAAATGCATGATCACTGAGATAATACTTATCATTGCTTGCCAGATACTTCTTTCCCCGAATATCGTATCGACGTATTTTATAGAATGCAAATGCATTACACAGATACTCGATATACGTACCGACAGTAGTATGATGTACTTTTTGATTCGATTTTCCCAGTATATCAGCAATATTTCTTGCAGAGGTAAGATTGGAAATATTATCCATTAGAAAATCAACAATTTGATTCATCATCTGAACATTCCTGATTTTATATTTCTGCCGTATATCTCGAATAATCAATGTATTAAAGACATCCTCTATATAATCATACTTTGCCTCTTGATTACTGTACACATAGGATCCTGCCATGCCACCTTCTTTCAGATATTCAGATAAAGCGTTGTATCTATCAGTTAGCTGAAAATATTCTACATACTCTTTAAAAGAAAAAGGATACACTTTAATTTCAAAAGTACGCCCTGTAAATAGTGTAGCCAAATCCGAGCTTAGCAAGAATGCATTTGATCCTGTTATATAAATGTCATATTTTTCGGATGCGTGTAAACCATTGATAGCCTTCTCAAAGCCATCACACATCTGAACCTCATCAATCAGAACAAAATTCATGACATTTTCTTTGTAATGATTATTTATCCAATCATACAGCTTTCTATATGTCAGAAGATCTTCATAATCAGGAAGGTTAAAATTGATATGAATGATATTGCAATCAGGGATTGTCGACACTAAATAAATTTTAAATGCCTCTAACAGTTTCGACTTACCGGATCTTCTGACTCCTGTAATAACTTTTATATCCGGTGTTCCAATCACACTGATTATTTTTTCCATATAGTATTCTCTTTGTATCAGTTTCATATAGCTCCTCCTTCCATTGATAATTCAATTGTAGTTTTTCTATTAGCCAATTTCAATATATTTTCATTTTTGGCTAATAGAACTAAGCGAAAATGCCAATTCAACTTCTACCAGAAAATATGTACATCTATTGAAAAGAGCAGATTATTGTATCTGTTCTTTGACTGTTTTTTACAAACTCATGATGTTCTTTTTTGCTTAATCCTAACGTGTTAAGTATCTTCTTTTGCTTTGGTTCCTCATGGTCTGATATTGACTCAACGCTCTGTTCCACCACCTTTTGAAATCATCTTTTGTAAGATAAAGCATTGCCATATTAAAAGACTGCACTCAGCACAAAGTTTTTTTCTTCCGGTTTACAATAATATATTATCCAGGCCGATGAGTATCAATGTACTGATCAAAAGTACCACCATTACACTGATACAACATCCAATACATTTTTTAAAAGGATTAGGATCCTGCATCCATGGAAATCCATCAAACACCGTTGTCCAATGCGTACTGACATCTACAATACTCAAAAGCACCAGACACATCAATAGTCTGTAGATACAGCAGAACAGTACATTATCCACTATTACTCCATCCCATTCCACCTCTCCTGTAAAACTTGCAAGAACAATAATCAAGTAGGCAATCACTGCCACAATCTTGTGCCATAACACTCCACTTCTGAACCCTGGAATATTGATGCCTGTTGGTACTGTTGTTCTTTTAAAAGCATCTATGGCCTCCATCACTTCTTCCACACAGGTAAGATTTCCCTGTATACACTCCTGCGCAAGAGCAGTATATTCCTCTGCAGGAAACATAGTATTCATCAGATGCCCGATACACTGCACATCTGTTTTTTCAATACCATTCACTGTAGCAGAAGAAGGTATTTCCAACTTTACAGAACCGGTATCTGTAATATACACAGTATGTGTATCCAGAGTACCCAGAATAATACGAGGATGATGATGGTGTAATACTCTTATTATTTCCAGTATCTCCTTCAGCCATCTTTCTTTAGCACGCAAAGATATACCTTCATCAATATACTCCTGTAAGGTCAGTAAAGGGGAATCCTCTTGTTGCAGAATCAGTTTTCCATTGTTTTCCTGTACATCTTCAATGGTTAAAATACCTTTCAGTTTCTGTCCTTTTAAAGCAGAAAACACGTTGATATCATACGTATCCAATGTTCTTGTTTTCATAATGATTACCATTCTTTCTATCTATAAGCATTCTAGCATGGCACAAACAAAAATAGATAAAATTCCGTCTAAACATGTGGAAAAGTGCTTAACAGAATCGTGTGGCATGTATCCATCATTCGAAGGAATTTGCAAAAAGTTTAGAAACTTGAAGTATATGGCAAAGTTCTCTGCGACTTATTCCGACCGCAAATTTGTGCAACAGGTTGTTGCACAAATTACTCCTTAAAGCAGTTCAAAATTTTAACACTGCGCTCTTCCCGGCATGTCACAGTATAAATCACACAAATCAATACTTAAATAGCAGGCTCTTCCTTTTACGGTAACTTACCCATAAAGGATGAAAGCCTGCTATTTCAATATCTCCAATTATTTCAGTGTCATTTCCAGGTGGTTTATTCATTTTTCAAGCATATAGTCCAATACTATTGCTGATTAACCGTAATCCTATACCCACAGAAATGAGAGTACCATTTATTTATCTGTTAATTTCCAGCAGTTTATTATGAAGTTCACTTTCAATACGTGCCAGTTCTTTTTCTGCTTCTGCACGCTTTGCATGACCTTCCTTCTGAATCTGTAAGACTTCATCCAATGTGGCAATGAGTTCCTGATTGGTATGCTGTAATGTTTCAAGATCCACAATACCTCTTTCAGATTCCTTAGCAGTTTCCACAGTAGCCTGATGTAATGTTTCAGCATTCTTCTTGAGAAGTTCATTAGTCATATTGTTGACTTCTCTTTCAGCCTGCATAGCTTCCTTGGAATGAGATAATCCAAGAGCCAATACCATCTGGTTCTTCCATAAAGGAATCGTATTCACCAGTGTGGACTGAATCTTTTCTGTCATCAATGTATCGTTATTCTGTACAAGACGAATCTGAGGTGCCATCTGGATGGATACCTGTCTTGTCAGTTCCAGGTCGTACAGTTTCTTTTCAAATCTGTCACAGGCATTCTGTAAATCATTGGCAGCCTGCGCATCTTCTGCCAGTCCGCTTTCCTTTGCCTTTGCCTGTAATGCAGGAAGATCTTCATTACGCACTTTTTCAAGTTTCTTCTTACCTGCAATGATATACATGGTCAGTTCTTTACAGTTTGTCTGGTTACGATCATACAGCTGATCCAGTAAGGCAATATCTTTTAATAACTGAATCTGATGGTCTTCCAGAACATTGGCAATCTTGTTAACATTGACCTCTGTCTTATCATATTTTGCTTTTAAAGATTCTACTTTATTACCGGCTTTCTTGAAGATGCCAAGGAATCCTTTATCGTTTTCCTTTTCATCAAAGCCCTTCAGTTCTACAACAAGATTACTTAATAAAGTACCTACTTCTCCAAGATCCTTTGTCTTTACATTATCCAGTGCAGTATCAGAAAAATCAGAAATCTTTTTCTGTGCTTCAGAACCATACTGTAAAACAATGTTTGCTTCGGTGATATCAATCTTATTGGAGAAATCCTCTACCATCTTCTTTTCAGCATCACTCAGCTTTGCCTCATTATAAATATCTTTGGCAACAGCTTCCATCTTGGCATTCTGCTCTTCTTCCAGAGCCTTTAACTGTGCTTCATTTTCCTGTTTTTTTTCTTCAGGAGTCAGTGTCAGCTGAATAGCAGGTTCTTCCTGTACCTGTGCTTCACTTTGAGCCTGTACCTTTGTTTCATTTGTGTCTGTCATACTTTATTTTCCATCGCTTTCTTTGATTGTAGTATACCACAATTATCCTTTTCTATTAGGATGACATCTGTTCCATACAGCTGTAAATATCATCAGTCCGATAATGATGACAGCAGCTGCTTTCCCATAGTACACATAACTGTGAAAAGCATATTCACTTGGATTACTTATCAGATTCATCAATGTCAGTTTTTCCTGTGTTCTGCATGTGTCTTTCTGACTATAGGCACTGGTGATATCATGCTGTGCATTACTGTTTCTTTTAGCATCCTGAATAAAATCTTTAATAGAATACATGCAGGTAAGGATATTGTCATGACTGTCTTTCATTACACAATCTTCCAGAGAATCTGTAACTTCTCCTTCACCTGTAGAACTCTTATAGAGTCTTACCTGTAAGATACCATCTTCCACAATACTGCTGGCATGTAAAACCTTCATGAAGGAATCTGTAAATACAATCGGATAATACTTATCATTATCCATCTTAGCCCAGTATCCACGGGATTCTTCCACATACACATCTTTAACAGTGTTGTATTTTGTTCTTTTATCAAGATACGTATACTTCACACCTGAAAAGGCCATCTGGAATAAAGGATTCGATTCTCCGTACATATGATCCAGTTCACATAAACGTTTCACATCATATCCCTGAATATATGCTGTATATAAAATGTCATCTGATCCAATATCCGCACAGTCATACAGTTCTTTCAGATGAATATCTCCTTCATAGATGCCACCTTTAAAACTGTACTTGTTACTGACGGCTATAGCAAAAGAACCCTGATGATCTGCGTGAGAAGTATACATGTCCGCATAGGCATCTAAAACCATATCCTGTGTCCTTGTATTGGAAACGGACATATCTGCCAAAAGTGGATCATCCATATCTATCTGTACATGTCCTGCCAATGTATCCAGTTTTACACCCAGTGCACTCTGTGCCTGGTCTGTATAGGCATTCACAAGAGCACGCATCGTCTCATTACTTTCGCCATTTACTTCCAGCACTTCATAATTCTTTAATTTCAAAGTATCTCCATACAGATCCAGTCTTCCAACAGTCTGACCATACGCACCACCTGTCACAAGTAACGTATCCTTTACTTTTTCTACTTTCTCTGTAGTATCGATTTCTCCTGCACATAACACAAGAGAAATACCATCCACATCTTCTACAAGCTGTTTGCCTTCTTCAAGAGTTCCATCATATAAGCAGATGGTATAGTCCGCATCTTTCAGTTCTCTGACTGCTTTTTCTGCAGATTCTTTTTCATTTTCCAGCACATCCTCCCCTAATACCAGGGCATGTGTTTTGGAAATCACAGAAAAGATACCAAACTGTTTTCCACCTTTTTCAATGATTGTGGAGGTATTGTCATACCCTGACAGATTGGAGGCAACTACCTGAGGCTTTTCTTCTGTACTGTTCACCATAGAAATAAATCTGTCTGTTCCATAGGCAAGTTCTCTTTCACCTGTACCGACACAATCATATCCCATCTTATGTAATAAGGTATAACTCTCAGCAGAATCATACAGACAGTCATAAATACCACTGCCTGTGGAGTAGTTACCCATATCTATTTTTAAAGTAGACTCTGTTGTTTCTGCCTGTAACGTTGTATACAGACGGTCATATCCTCCAACAGATAACAGTTCCTTTGTATCAGGATCTCTTTGCTTTGTAGAACCAAGATGATTTCTCAGATTTCCCGTAAATAAGATACGAATGACAGAATCCTGTTCTTCTGCATATACACTTAATGGAGATATGGCCATTAACCCAACACTTAACACACCTGCTATTTTTTTCAACGTCTTCAACATACACAACTCCCGTACACACAATTCTATCAGTAAACCATCAAGTTAGAAATACCTTATTTGTTAAGAAAAGGAGTGATGGTTCACTCCTGTAATGAAAAGTCCTGTAACTGAAGCACATCCAGTGGAGAATCCGGTTCTTTCAACAGTCTCTGTGCCTGTTTTAATATCGCCTCTTCAATCACATTTCTTGCAAATCTTCCGTTACCTGCTTCACTTGCCCTTGTGGCCTGTACTTCTTCAAAGTACTTTTGTAATGGTGCCATCGCTTCTTCACTGATGGTATACCCCTTACTCTTTGCCTGAATCTGAGCAATTTTCACAAGTTCTTCTCCGGTATAATCCGGAAAGTAAATAATATTTGGAAATCTGGATTTCAACCCGGAGTTAGCCTCCAGGAAAGTTGCCATTTCCTTTTTATATCCCGCAAGAATCACAATCAGATTATCACGGTTATCTTCCATTGCTTTGACAAGTGTATCAATAGCTTCTAATCCAAAGCTGTCTTCCTTACCTCTGTATAACGAATACGCTTCATCTATAAATAACACACCACCAATAGCACTCTTGATGACAGACATAGTTAGCGGTGCCGTCTGTCCTACATACTGTGCCACAAGATCTGCACGTGTCACTTCTACCAGCTGCCCCTGACTCAGAGCATGAATGGCTTTCATATATCTTGAAAGCAATCTTGCAATAGTGGTTTTACCCGTACCAGGATTTCCTGTAAAGATCATATGTTTGGACACATCTGCCACCTTTAAACCCTGTGCACGTCTTTTCTCATTCAGCTGCATATGTGCCTGTAAAGAAGAAATATACGCTTTTACTTCTGTAAGACCAACAATGCCATCCAGTTCTTTTTCAATCGCTTCCAGTTCTTCCTTATCCGACTTCACTCTTGTTAAGACTGTCTTAGTTTCACCACTGATACCATATGGCACATTGTCTTCAATGACAATCTGTACCTTTTCCAGAGTATCCTGTTGCAGTTTTGCCTGAGACAGACAGATAAAGAAATCACGGAATACACTGTCCACACCATCTTTACCCTGTGTTTTATCATAACTGCTCTTCACCCAGGATAAGACTTCTTCAGAAAAAGACACCTCTATCTGTAATCTTTCTTTGCATTCTTCGATAAGATCTTTCTGTTCCTGCTGTAATAAAGCTTCAATTTCTTCTTCATTAAAGGCATTGAAAACAATCTTATCCAGAATATTCTGAACAAAGCCTGCTCCAAAGGCATCCTGTACAGAAGATTCCTTACCTTCTGTAATAAAGATAAAGAACTTATTATGACATTCCATGGACGCAATACTGTTTGTCACAAGACCTGTCTGATTTTCCACTAAGATCCCTTTATTTAACACATATCTTTTATTTAAGACAAAGCTTCCCTTTGTACTTAAAGAAGAAATCATATTTAAAAAGGATGGAAAGGACTGCCCGAAGTTTTCAAAACACAGTACTTCTCCCTGCCCAAGTAAGGCCTGGTACAGATCCTGCAAGAAAATCTGTTCCTGGGAACCATTGGTATATCTGCTCATATCCAGGGTATAGACATCTTTACTCTGTAAGATACGGGCATTGTACAAAGTAGAAACTATTTTCTGTACAGCATCATGTCTTCCACTTCCATGGGGACCTCTTACAAGAATGACATTTAAAGGACCTACTTCCGGTTTTCCCATGACATACGGTCTTTTAAAGGCATCCATCAACTGTTCCAGTTCTTCTTTCTGATAAGTAGTATCCAGCGTCTCTTTTGCCTTCACAAAAGCTTCCTTGACATCTACTGAAGGTTTCTTTTCTTCCGGTTTTGTACCAAAATCCATTTCCAGAGAAGAGTTCAGTTCTTCAAGGTCCGCATCAATAGATGCCTTTGCTTTTTTCTCTTTCAGCTCTTTATTCATAGCTAAAAGATCTTCCTTCTGTTTCTTCAAAATATCATTGAGTTTATCCAGTGCACTGTCTGCAGCGTTTAATACAGACTGTGTCATAGAAGGAGAACTGTCTTTTTTTGTGTCTTCCGGTTCCAGAACAAGCTGGACCTCTTCATCAGAGAGATCTCTTTTTTTGTTCATGACCTCATTCCACAATCTTCTTTTTTCTTCATCACGATCACGCATGACCATTTCCTCCCTCACTCCTCTGTTCAAAAGGACGTTGCTGCGCAAGACCATCTTTCTGTAATACTGCTTCCAGAGTAGACATATCTGCACTCAGGTTAATAAAGTCTCTGTCTGTCATACCGGAAATGATGGTTTTCATTGCTTCATTGATAAGACCGATAGTCTTCTTCAGCTTTTCTTTGGTATCACCATAACTTGGATCTGTTTTTGCATTCTGCAGATTTTCATACTGTTTTAAAATACGTGTCAGAATAGGAAGATAATACTCGTATAACTTATCTAATTTATCTTTGGAGTCAGGAAATCTCTCTTCCAGATCATGAATCTGTTTCAATAAAGCTGTTGTCTCATACAGACCATTACTGATTTCCTCATCAGGAATATTGACATTCAAAGCAGTAATCGTCTCCATGTAATACTGAGAATCTTTTTCCTTCTTCTTTGGAGCTTCTTCTGTATGTTCTGTCACTTCGGCATCAATGACTGTCTCAGGTTCTTCTACAGGCTGTGCTGACAAACGTACCAGTTCTTTTAAGATAGAACTGTACGTACCAGGATATCTGTTACGGAAAGCATCAAAGCCACATACATATCTTCCATTCTCATAGACTTCAAGATTGCTTAACGGTGTACCGTTACTGGATTTCATCTGTAAAGAAATCTTTTCAGAAATCTGTAATCTGTCATGAAGCTGAAAATACTTTCTCAGATACACATTGACCCGTGCTTCATCACTGGCAGAGATATCTCTTCTTCTGCCTGCAGTATACGTTGTTCTTCTTGTACGTGTCGTTTGCGTATGAGAATCACTGTACTTACTGGATAACACACCAATTGCACCGATGACTGCAAGTCCTACAATAATCGGCAATAAATTGTCTATAATCATTGATCCAAATATCATTGCAAGGATCAATGTTCCAAATATATTCCATCCACTTTTTTTCATATTGTCCCTCTGTGTAATACAAGCTAGATTATAGCATATTTACCGTTAAGTGAAATTTCCTGTTGACTCAACCTGTACCTCTTTTTCACTTTTTATCTTTTCCCCAGCTGTTTCTTTATTTTCAAATGAATTACACTATATACATACTGGATTGGAGAACTGCTTATGATTGTGAATTCAAAAAAGATGGAGTATAGGGGTAACGCTGAGCAACAGTGTTCTAAATCTGCCAACAATGAAGATTCTGCACTTGTTACGCAAAATAACAGACCAGAATACATTTTGCCAAAAATTAATAATACTCAAAAATATGAAGTTGCGGATAACAATGAACTGGATACCATTTCAAAGAAACTGATTCAGCAAAATACGGATGTCTACAAAAAACTTGCAGTTTGAACTTGTCGTATGGCGGTAGTTTGCATACTGCCGCTTTTTTATATCCTCCCTCTGCAAATGTATGAAATACTATTTACACTTCTCTTTACAGTACACATATGTGCAGTCAACCATAATTCATTCTTTTTGAATGGTATAATATACACACTATGAAAACAATACTTGCGCAATCCTATTATGCAGACATTTTACAGATGAAAGCTGCTCTGCAATCCAAAACCATTCCTTATAACTTCACCACCTATTCTTCTTATTTTAAAGACAGTGCCTGTGAAGATCTGCCATTGTTACTGAATGTATCTCAGAACCTGTGTGCACTCAAAGATTCCTTTCCCATCTATGGAAAAATGTTTATCTACCCTGCTTTCTGTAATGAAATCTTACAGATGGCCAAACAGTGTGTACTGTATGGCATTCCATCAGAAGAATTGCCATGCAGTACAGTCAGCGAAAAGGAATTACAGACTATTGTAGAAGTTGCTTTAGAATTACCTCTTCCTTCTCCTGTTTCACCAGATACAGTGGAAGATGTTCTTATAACACCATATTTTCCATCTGACAGTTATCACTTTCAGCTGTATGCACAGTTGCAGAAATCTTTTCCTTTTTATGAAAAAGACAGCACTCCTGTACATACAGACTTTCATCATGCCTTAAATCCAAGAAAAGAAATAGAAAGTATTGCCCAGGAAATATGTTCCCATACAGAAGATACCACCATTGTCTTATGTGACCCTTCCAGTCAGTTACCTGTCCTGCAGTCTGTTTTTGCAAGATACCACATCCCTTACACCTGTGTAAAACAGGATGTATTACCTAAAATGTACAGACTGTTTACCGCCTTGCTGAAAGCTTCTGTATACGAAAACAGTGACACATTATATGCAGCTATCACACAGAATGCATTTCCAGCACAGTTGGACAGTGACTGTTTTGAACAGCTGGGATCTTTATTAACTTCCACCACAGCACCTGAATCCATTGTTCCATATATTCAGAATATAGAATCTCTGGCTTCGTATACAAAACTGTATACTGTTTTA
Source organism: uncultured Bulleidia sp. (assembly GCA_934754415.1). GTDB lineage: Bacteria > Bacillota_I > Bacilli_A > Erysipelotrichales > Erysipelotrichaceae > Bulleidia. The sequence goes on along the minus strand of CAKVIS010000014.1, from coordinate 7,672 downwards.
GATGCGAAACTGAAACAGTACTTTGACCGTATCCAGCTGTGTCTTGAACAATTGTATGCCACAGTACCTTACAGAGAAAAGGTATCTGTTGTGTTTGATATTCTTCGTAAACATCCGTATTGTGCAGATAAAACCCATCTTATGCGGATGATTTCCTTACGCAGACAATTACAGAATGCTTTACCTTTTATTCATACAAAAGAGGATCTGATTTTCTTATGTGCCTATCTTGATACTATGACTGCCTCTTCCTTTGTGTTATCTACAGATAAAGTCATCGTCACAGATTTACTTCACCCGGTCCCTGCCTCCACCCACAGATATGTTGTAGGTTGTACAAGTACAAGCTATCCGGGATTTCAAACAGCATCAGGTCTTTTTGATGAACAGTATCTTTCCAAAATCAGACACTATCCTTCTCTGTCTCAAAGATATGCAGAATATACAGACTCTTTATCCTGGATCAGTAAAGGCACATCTGTCTTACATTACTCCTGCTATACCAATGACTATGAAGGAAGAGAAATCCAGCCAGCTGCCATCATGCACTCAGATACCTTATGGCCTTTAGAAAGAGTCAGGCCTTTCCTTCAGACAAACCATTCCATTTCTTCCACCACTGCTGAAAGTCTCTATATTGACAACAACACCATTACCGGTTCTATCTCCACCATTGAAAGATGGTTCCAGTGTCCGTATTCCTGGTTCCTGCAGAGTGGTTTAAAACTCTCACCAAAAGAATATCCGGACTTAGACACAAAACTTACCGGTACGCTTCAACATGCCGTACTGGAACAGGCAGTCAATACCCTTGGAAAAGAGTATGCAAGCATCTCTGAAGAAGAAGTAGAAGCGCTGATTTCTCCTTCTTTTGACGCCTTAATACATTGCCATCCTGAAAACACCATTCTGTATACACTTTCCAAAAAACGTATGTTACGGGGATTAATGAAAGCTTTAAGCTTTCTGTGTGACTTTGAGAAGCATACTTCTTATGTACCCTATGCCACAGAACAACACTTCCTCCACCCCATTTCCACACATGTGCAGTTAAAAGGCATTATTGACAGAATGGACATACATGCTCAGGACTGTGTACGTGTCATTGACTATAAATCCTCTCCTCACTCCATCACACAATCCAAACTGGAACAGGGTACCTGTTTACAGTTACTTTCCTATTTAACTATTGCTGAAGAACTGACACATCTGACACCAGCCGGTGGATATTACTATTCCTTAAAAGAAGAAACACTGGAAATAGAAGCTGTCAAAAAAACAGGCAGAGGAAAGAAAGCAGAAGTGAGCTACATTGACCCTGAAGAAGAGATTCTTCAATCAGAAAAGCAGAAAAAACAGCGCTTATCCGGATGGACCTTTACGGAAAGACTGACAGAACTGGATGATGATGAAAAGCACATCAACCATGGAAGTCATAAAAACTACCCTGATTTTGACAGTGTGAAAGAAATTCTTAAAGAAGTCTATGAATTCTTCTTTGTGAATGTGTCCACAGGATCTATAGAAGTACATCCTATAGAAGGTGCCTGTACCTTCTGCAACTATAAGTCCATCTGCAGATACCATGGAGAAATGTATCCTGCAAAAAGTATTGCTCAAAGAAAGGAGGACAACTGAGTATGGCTTTAGATCTTCAGCAACAGGAAGCCCGTGACACCATCAACACCAATATCCTGGTATCTGCCTCTGCAGGTGCAGGGAAAACCAGTGTTCTTGTGGCACGACTTGTCAAAAGATGTTTAAACGATGAAGTGCCTATTCAAAGAATTGTTGCCCTGACTTTCACCAAAGCAGCTGCAGAAGAAATGAAAGCACGATTATCCAAAAGTTTTCAGGAAGAATTACTGCACTGTACAGAAAGCAAAAAAGCCTACATTCAGGATCAGATTGTCGCACTGGAAGATGCGGATATTCTGACCATAGACTCCTATTGCTTAAAGTTAGTAAAAAAGTACTACACTGTCATAGGTTTAGACCCCATCACTGCCACACAGATTCTGGATGCAGGGTCTTCTTCAAGATTACAGCATATGGCTTTCTTACAGGCATTACAGGAATTCTATGCAGAAAGAAAAGAAGACACAGAAAATCTTGTGACTTACTTTTCTGCAAGAAGTGAAGATTACTCCAGTCTGGAAAGTACCATTCTTTCTATCCAGAACCATGCCAACAGCTGTTTCAACGTACAGGAATTCTATACAAACGCCAAAGCAAAATACCATCCTGTACGACACTTAAAAGAAATTGACGAAGACATTTTACATGCTTTCTTTGACGAAAAGAAATTACAGGTAGAAACTATCTTTCAACTTGTAAAAGAAATGCAGGCTGCTTCAGTGGAATGTGATCAAAAACATAAAGACCAGCTTCCACCTTTCTATAATAATTTAGTCAATACCCAACAAAGTCTTGAGGAACAGAACTATCCACTATTCTTAGGCTCTCTGGAATATCTTTTAACCTCCATCCCTTCTACTTACAATAAAGCTGCTGACTATTCAGAGCTCGTCAAAAAAACTTCTTCCATGGTGAAAGAACTTTGCGCATCTTCCTGCAGTGAACAGGTACTGGTACAGGATTGCAATGACCTTGTACCTTATGCCCATACACTATTAGACCTTGCTCATAGATGTCAGACTCTGTTTTCTCAAAGCAAGTTAAAAGAAAAAGCCATAGACTTTACAGACATGGAAAGATTCTTACTGGACATCTTACAGGCCAATGACTATGAAGTAGCTAAAGTATTACAAGGTTCTTACGATGAAATCATGGTGGATGAATTCCAGGATACCAGTGTCTTACAAAACGCCATCATTGAACTGATATCCAACGGACATAATGTTTTCAGAGTAGGAGATGTCAAACAGTCTATTTACAGATTCCGTCAGGCAAAACCATCTTTAATGCAGAATATGATGCAGGATGAAAACCAGCATTGTATTCATTTAAAACACAACTTCAGATCCAGATCCTGTGTTGTGGATTTTAATAACACCCTGTTTTCAAAACTCATGAATATTGAAGGATGTAAAGATACGTATCTTGAAGATGACTATCAGGAAATCGGTACCGACAGACAGAAAGAAGGTTTCTATCCTGCTGTTTTTACCTGTGTAGGAAGAACGGATGAAGACATCAGAACTTCTTCTGCCTCCTTAAAAGCTACCTGGATTGCTCAGCAGATCATACGTTTACATAACGATGGTTTCTCCTTCAGTGACATGGCGGTACTGACAAGAAATCACAATAACAAACTGGCTTTAAAAACTGCCTTTGATACGTATCACATTCCTTATGATATCGATACACGTCAGGGATTCTTCAACTCTACTCTATGTACAGATATTCTCCATATTGTCAAAACCATGCTGGACCCATGTGACCCTGTTGCCTTAGTCACCACTTTAACCAGTCCTTTATACAGATTTGATGATGAAACTTTAAGTCTTTTAAAAGTACATCATGGCTCCATCTATAAAGGCATTCACCAGGAATATCCTGTCATCTTAGAAGAATTACAGAAACTGAAAGAAATTGCAGATACACAAGGCAGTATACAGTTCTTAGAAAAATTAGCTTTTATGCATCAGTATTACAATGCCCTGGATGATAATGCCCAGACCAACTTTGATTTCCTGATGCAGAAAATACAAAACTCCAACATTGAAGACCTCTATGCTTTAAAGGTATTTTTAGAAACAGGCACGGATGAAAAAAGCTCTGAAGCTGTCTCCAAAGGGAAACAGGATGATCTTGTAAGAGTCGTTACCATTCATCAATCCAAAGGGTTGCAATACCAGGTAGTCTTCCTGTTCTCTGATAACCAGAATACAGACAAAGAAAGTTCCTCTTTAGTACAGATTCATGATGATCTCTATTTAGGATTAAAACACATGGATCTGAAATACAGAGTTAAAAGAGATACTGTCTACTCCCTTGCCATCTCTCATACAAGCAACCTGGAAGATCTGGAGGAATTTACAAGAGTGCTCTATGTAGCTTTAACAAGAGCTGTGCAGAGAATCTACATTGTAGAAGCCGGTGACAAGCTGAAAAAACCAGTCTCTTTATCCCGTGGAAGTATCAACTTACGCAAAGGTATGAGTGGTCTTATCCTTTCTGCTATGGAAGAAGGTCCATTATTCCACATTGAACATACATACCTGACAGACACCGACCCTTTACCTTTAAAAACTCAAAGATATACAGATGTTTTACCTGTCTATCCTAAGACTGACGTATTGCCAGAGATTATCATGCCAAGTGAAACAGAGTTTACCTCCATTCCTTCTTTGGACATGCATAACACCCATGCAACATCTTATGGAACTGCCATGCATGAAATCATTGAACATTTACCAGATACCACCTGGACAACAGATACCTTAAAAGACCTGCCTGTATCTTCTTCAGATAAAGAAAAACTGCGTCACTTTGCTCAAAGTGATATTTATCAGGCATGTCTTTTGAAAACAATAGAAAAAGAAAAAAGTTTCTTTGTCATAGACAGACAAAACAATACTACCATCAAAGGTTCCATGGACTTTGTGGCACATGATGAATCTTGTGTAATCCTGATTGACTTTAAAACAGACAATGCCACAAAAGAAGTTATTCTTCAAAGATACAAAGAACAGTTACTCACGTACAAACGTGCACTGGAAATTCTGTTTCCTCTTCATACACTGACTGTATATGCCTATTCTTTCCACAATGAATGCTTTATTGAGCTGCAGTAATTAAGGTATACTTAAGCATATGAAAGAATATGAAGAATTCTATGAAACCTTCCCCGATTCCTATACCGAAAAAGAATACAGAAAAATAGTTGGAGCTTACCTGCAGCACATGTGTCTGAAAGAAAACATGTCTTTAAACTTTGTGTCACAGTCTTTAAATATCAATAAAGGGTTACTCAGTAAAATAGTCAATGGCAAAACCAGAATCACACCAGAGATCATTGCTACACTGACATCCTTTGCAGGTACAGAGTTTCATAATGATGAACATTCCTATATCCTGTGCAAACTGGCCATACAGGAATTTATAGATGCGTATTTAAATCTGAATTACGAAAGAATCGACAAACTGTTTGAACACTTCTTTGCTGACTCTCACATCTTAAAATACTCTCCAGGATACTTTCATTATCAATTACTACGATACTTTGAATGTGTCAGTCACAGAAAGCCACAGAAGGAAACAGAAGAACTTCGCACTCTGATTACAAGATATAAGAAGCTGTATACCAAAGAAGAATACATCTTCTTTATCTTATTCCAGGCAGAAAATGCCTTTAACCTTGGACAGTTATCCAAAGCACTGGATATTCTGAACACAGTAGAATCTTTTCTGGATGGAGATGTGGCACAATCCAACCTGTTAGCTTTAATACATCAGGAAAAAAGTATCATTTATCTGCATCTGACAGATGGGTTCAAAGCGTATGTCTATGCCAAAAGAGCCTTTGACATTCTAAGTAAAACCACCTATTTCAGAAGAACCAAGTACCTGATGCTTACCATGGCAGACTGTCATTCCTTAATGGGTAACTTTGAAATGGCTCAGAAGAAGTGTATTCACTTTTTACAGCATATTGACCAGAAGGATATCTACTTCCAGGTAAGAGTTCTGGATAAGCTGAGTATATGTTATATACGCAATCAGATGTATGCGGAAGGTCTCTATTATGCTAATTGTGTACTAACTCTGAATCCGGAATATGAATTAGCCAAACTGCATAAAGTTATTGCATTATTGTACTCAGGTGAAAAAGACATGTGTCTGAAATACAGTGAGGAAGTACTTGCCTTAGGTATAACATCCAAATATTACAGAGATTTCATAGAACTGGTGTATTATGCTTTATCAAAGAAAAGAAAAAAATCCATACAGCTGATACGCAAAATCATCTCCACCTGTCCTAACAAGGAATTAAAGTACAAAATACTGGATGCATTAATGGATTACTATAAAGACAATACAGAAGTCATGGTTTTCATACAGCAGGAATATATACGCATTCTCAAAAGTCAGTAAAAGCAGATGACATCATCTGCTTTTACTGACTTTTATTCGCCTCTAATTCATGCGTAACCCGGTGGAGCTTTTTAATTCGACTGCCTGAATCGGTAAGCCAAGAAACCTAGCAATCGGGTTATGCCGCTGAATTAATTAAACTGTGAGTGTACTACTCATTACAGGAAATTATCTACAAGAAGACATATCTATGTATGTGTTGAATGTAACTCAACTACAATCTTGAACACAATGTTTTATGAGACTGATGTTGCGTATATTAGTTCTTAGTCAAAAGAGCCTGGTCATCAAGGTTGTGGTACGCAACAGCAGCCTTTCTGTATAGCTTTATCCACACTCCAAGACAATAAATAGCCGCAAAGCATAAAGCTTAAAGTAATACCTAAAGACGACAGCTTTACTACTAAAGATTTCTTATCTAAAGTATTGGTTCTGTCTAAAGACAAGGTTTTGAATACTGATGGTAAAAGCACATTCAATATAATGAAAGAACAGACTATTCTGAATGTAACCACCGCCTGTATTGGCTAAATATCATTGTTAGGAATATCAAGAATACCATTGCAGGCATCTATCATGGAGTAAGAAAAATGAATCTGCCTTTGTTTTTCGCAGAGCAAGAATACCTGTTTAATCATAGAAATATAAGAAACGAAGTAATGCTAAAAGTACAAGAATATATATATATCTTTATCTCACACTATAACCAGAGAACAAATATCTTTTGCTTTAGATACAGCTTTTCCTATGTTTTCTAATTAGTGAATCAGATGGTCAGTTATATAATTAAAAGTTGCGGCAAAAATCCCCTAAGTTTTAAATCAAAAGTTGATATTTGGATTTGGATATGGTATTTTTAGTTAAAAGTTACGGTAAAAGTTCCATAAGTTTTAATTGAAAGGATGATTTTGATGTCTAACGTTATTAAAAGAGATTATTACCTTAAACAAATTATTGATAAAAAAGAAAATGGTTTGATTAAAGTTATTACTGGCATAAGAAGATGCGGTAAGAGTTATTTGTTATTTAATTTATTTTATGATTACCTAATAAATAATGGAATTAGTAAAGATAATATAATCACCATTGCTTTAGATGATGATCTTTATATTAAATATCGAAATCCAGATGAATTATCAAAATATATCCGTGAAAAAATAGTTAATGATGATATGTATTATATTTTGATTGATGAAGTTCAATATGCTATTAGCAAAGAAGAATTAAGAAATTCAGAAGATATTAAACTATATAATGTGCTTAATGGGTTAATGCGACTTCGTAATGTTGATATTTATGTAACAGGATCTAATTCTAAGATGCTTACTAAAGATGTATTAACGGCATTTAGAGGAAGAAGTGATGAAATTAAGATGTATCCACTAACTTTTAAAGAATACTATAATTTTGTCGGTGGTGATAAATCTGAAGCTTATGAGGAATATGCTTTATATGGTGGAATGCCACTTGTCTTAAATAAGAAAAATGATGTTGAAAAAGTAAACTATTTAAAAAATCTTTTTAGTGAAGTTTATTTTAAAGACATTATAGAAAGATATAGCATTGAATTACCGGATGTGTTGAATGAATTAACAGATGATTTGTGTTCTTC
>CAKVIS010000013.1 GCA_934754415.1 uncultured Bulleidia sp. | reverse complement strand
TCCTATGCAAGTGTGATGTCAGTAATAGAAACAGCAAGAAGAAAAGGAAACAACCCACTGAGGGAAATAGAAAAAATTATTGCAAGCTAAAAAAGAGAGCAGGACTTGATGTTGTTAAATCATTTGCCTGCTCTCTTTATTTTCACTTATCGGTGAATAGTAACCATTTCCATATAACATTTTGTCTTTGTGTTTGACATTGGAACATTCCTTTATTATTATTTATAAGCGTTTGTTCTAAATATATAAAAAAAGAAAACTGGAGGTGGCGTGAATATGAAAAGAACATACCAGCCTAGCAAGAAAAAAACTAAGGCTACACATGGCTTCAGAGCCCGTATGGCAACAGTTGGCGGTCGTAAGGTATTAGCAAGACGCCGTGCAAAGGGAAGAAAGGTCCTTTCTGCCTAATCAAACCACCCTTTGGTGGTTTTTTTATTACATATGAAAAAAGAAAACAGAATAAAGAAAGCCCAGGAATTTCAAAAGATTATTCATACAGGAAATAAGCAGGTAAATAAAAGCTTTGTATTCTATTATGTTCCTAAAACAGCTGATCATGGTCGTATTGGTATTTCCGTTTCCAAAAAACTCGGACATGCTGTAGACAGAAACCTGTATAAACGTCAAGTACGTATGATGTGTCAGGAAATACTCTCTTTTGAAAATCTCAATTATGATGGCATTCTGATTGTAAGAAACGGCTACAAAGATAACAAGTATGAGACAAATAAAAATAACTTGGAAAAACTACTTATAAAGGCTAAAATAAAGTAGTTAAAATTAGGAGACATTATGAAAATTACCCCACGTAGAAAAAAAATTTTAACAGTGATTGCGTTTGTGGCAATTGCTGTGACATTAACCGGTTGTACAGTACCAAGAGATGCCAATGGAAATACTATTTTAATTGACAGTACAACAACATTCTCTTCTGTTATGGCAGATGAAAGCTGGTTCTCAGCTATCTTCGTATGGCCATTATCCCAGTTAATCAACATCCTTTCACCTAAGATTGGTGTAGGTCTAGCGATTGTACTGATTACTGTGATTGTTAACGGATTACTTGCTGTAGGTACATTCAAATCTACAGTTGCCACACAGGAAATGCAGCTGATTCAGCCTGAACTGGAAAAGATCAACCGCAAATATGAAGGCAGAGATGATTCCGTCAGTCAGCAGAAGAAAGCACAGGAGATGCAGAATCTCTATGCTAAACACCATATCAATCCATTAGGAACAATGCTTGTTACATTCATTCAGTTACCATTAATCATGGCAATGTATATGGCTGTTCAGAGATCTTATGCTGTACAGAACGGTACATTCATGGGTATCAAACTGAGTGTAACACCATTAACAGGTATCAAGGATGGAAACCTGATGTACCTTGTACTGTTTGTCATCATGGCATTACTTCAGTTCCTTTCCATGTATGTTCCTCAGTACTTCTCAAAAAAGAAAGCTGAAAAGTTAGCTGAAAAACAGCACAGAAAACCTGAAACAGCGAATAATAAGTCTCAGATGATCATGCAGATTTATATGATGGTTATGATTTGTGGATTCGGTTTAATGTGGCCTACAGCTATGGCTCTGTACTGGGCAATCAACTCCTTTACAAATGTTATAAAGACTATTCTTGTTCAGAAGTATATCGATAAGACAGAAGGTAATAACAAATGAAAAACTACACAGGAAAAACATTAGAAGAAGTATTATCTGCAGCATCCGCAAATTTTGGATGTTCTGCTGATGAATTAAACTACACTGTCGTTGAAGAAAAGAAGGGTATTTTAGGACTTGGTTCCTCCATTACCATTGCAGTAGAAGAACCTGTTGAAGAAGAAGTTGTTGTGGAAGAAGATGTAGTTGTTGAAGAAACTCCTGCAGAACCTGAAACTGTCGAAGAAAAACCTGCTGAAAACACATTCTCCATGGATGATGTTAAAGAATTCATCTTTGACTATTTAGGTAACTTCTTTACAGGTATTGATGAAGATATTGAAGTTGCTATCGAAGAAAGAGAAGATGGCTTCGTAGTTAACCTGAATGCTGAAAATAACGCCGTTCTGATTGGTAAGATGGGTAAGACTATTGCCGCATTCAATACTGTTGTAAAAGGAGCTGTAAATGCTCAGTTTAAGCACAGAGTGAATGTTCTGATTGATGTTAACCATTACAAGGAAGACAGATATGCAAGACTTCGTTCCATGGCTAAACGTACTGGTAAACAGGTGCAGAGATCCAAAGTAGATGTAGAACTGGATCCAATGCCAAATGACGAAAGAAAGGTAATTCATAAAGCTTTATCCGAATGGCACAATCTGCGTACTGATTCAGAAGGTGAAGGATCTAATCGTCACGTATGTATCAGATATGTAGCTGATAAAGAAGAAAGCGAAGCTGAATAGGACTTGTAGAAATACAAGTCTTTTTAATATGAAAAGCAGTGAATATATCACTGCTCATCAAAGAAGGTATATTTCCCTTTATATTCCTTTTTTACGCGATACAGGGCTTTATCCGCTTTATCTATTATAGATACTGTATCCTTATCCTGCACAACATCCTGATAGTAAACTCCTGCACTTATAGAAACTGGATATTCCTGTTCCTTAAGTGCTTTTTGAATTGTCTTAATTCTTTGTTCAAGAAGCTGTCTGGATATACTTTTCAACGCAATAAAGAACTCATCTCCACCATATCTTACGATGATATCTCCTCTGGAAACAGAAAAATTAGAAATAAGTGTCTGCGCTGTTTTCTTTAACACTGCATCTCCAAACAGATGTCCATTCACATCATTGATCGTTTTAAAATCATCTATGTCCATCATTACCGCAGAAAGGCTGGTATTTTCCTTAACAGAACTGTCCACAAATAAATCAAATCTGTCATTCAGATATCTTCTGTTTTTTAATGAAGTCAGTTCATCTTCATATATTTTTTTATTGTAATTTGTAATCCTGTCAATAAATTCATTGGAACCATATGCATTCACCAAAACTGTATCTTTGACCTCATTGACTATTTCCAGTACATATTCTTTTTGTTCTACATATACATTCTGTGTCATCACGTAATACATACTGTTTCCTACAAATTCAAACTTTGTATATTTTTTATGATTCAAGTAACACTTTATCGAAATACAGTTGTCACATCTGTCCTGCTTTTTCCATACTCTGTAGCATCTATACGGCTCTTCAAGAATCTTATCATCCACCATTGTATATACAGTCATACTGATGGGATCTACCAGTCTTACAATATCAAATATCTTAGACATGTGAAAAATCAGATCATGTATTTCAGATTTAGTACAATTTAATACTTCATTCATTACTATAAATCTCCTGATTGTTGTACATGATATTTCATCTCCTGTTTTTTATCAATTATTTCATTCTATACCATTAAAGTCAAATAAGTATTATCAGTTATCTTATACTTTTCCACACAGTGGATTGTGGATAACTCACTGCTTTTTCCACGACTCCACAACAGGAGTTTTCCACATATGTTGAAAACTGTGCAAAACTAAAAAAAATCCTTTATTTATGCGTATTTTTCATATGTGTAAAACTTGTGGATATCTTTATTTTTTGAATAGTTTTCCACATTATCCACTACTTTTCCACATGTTTAAAAGTTTTCCACAAATTATTCACATTCTAAAAATTGTGGAAAGATGTGGAAAACTCGAATATTACCTGTATTTATCGTGTTTTTTACAATTACTAAAATTGTGGAAAACTTTTTTATCCACAATTTCCTTCTGGATTTCTGAACATATATTGTTACAATAACACTGCAAACATCGTGTTTCAGGGAGATTTTTATGTCATTAGATAAAGATCAGTACTTATCCACAGTGTGGAAAAAGGTACTGGATTATTTACAGGTAAATACTAATATCAGTCCTACGACTATTAAAAGCTTTTATGAGCCAAGCAGTCTGAAGGAACTGACAGATACAAAAGCTATTATTGTAGTAGAAAGTATCATATACAAACAGATCCTTCAGAAGGATTCTGAAAGCATCGCTACAGCATTCATTGATATTCTTAACCTTGATCATAATTTCAGTGTAGAAATATGTAATGAGAATGAATTTTCCAGCGTTAAGAATAAAAAAGAAGTCAGTATGGCTTCCATGGATATGTCAGAATTTGCGTCCATGCCAATTCAGAAAGACCATACCTTCAGTAATTTCATAGTAGGGGACTGCAATAAAGAAAGCCATGCGGCTGCTCTTGCCTGTGCTGCTCAGCCAGGACAGTTCTTTAATCCGTTATTTATATACGGTAATTCCGGATTAGGTAAAACCCATTTGTTAATGGCTATTGCCAACTATGTAATGGATACCTTTCCAGAAAAGAAGGTTTACTATACGGAGTCGTTAAAATTCGTAGAAAACGTCGTTAAAGCCATTCATGAAGGTAAGATAGAACAATTCAAGCAATATCTGTATTCCGTAGATGTTCTGATTATTGATGATATCCAGTTTATAGCAGGTAAAGAGAAATCTCATGAAATCTTCTTTACTATCTATAATGAACTCATTAATAACAGAAAGCAGGTATGTATTGCTTCAGACAGACAGCCAAACGAAATAAAAGGTCTTGAAGACAGATTAATATCCAGATTCTCAAGTGGTTTAAGCGTTGGTATAGATTCTCCTGAATTTGAGACATCTCTTGCCATATTACAGCTTAAAATCAAGCAGAACGGCTATGGCATTGAAGACGTTGACAGTGAAGGTTTAGCTTATATAGCTTCTAATTTTTCCGGTAACGTAAGAAATCTGGAAGGGGCATGGAACAGAGTACTGTTTTATGCTATTCAGTTCCAGCCGGATGGAGGCATCATACGTTTCGAAACAGTTATGAATGCTTTAAGAAATCAGGCAACTGTATCTGAAACTACAGGATTATCTCCAAAAAAGATTATTAATACCGTAGCGGATTATTATGGTCTGACACATCAGCAGATTACTTCCAAAACCCGTACAAAGAATATTTCCAATGCAAGACAGATTTCTATTTATTTATGTCGTAAATTATTAAATTTGTCATATATTAAGATTGGGGACGCCTTTGGGGGCAGAGATCATTCTACAATTATCAATGCCTATGAAAAGATCAGTAAAGCTAGAAAGAAAGATGAATTACTGAATACTGCAATTCAGGAAATAGAACAGTCACTCAAATAGTTTTCCACATCTTTCCACAAGTTTTCCACATCCAATATCCATCAAAATATACGATGAATATTGAGTTTCTGACTACTTTTCCACTTTTCCACCGTCCTAATAGTAATAAATAAAAAATAAATATATATATAAAGCCAGGGAGGCAGCACATGAACTTTACTATTTCAAAAAACAAATTTTATGATTCCTTACAGGATGTATCTCACGCTATATCCTCAACTACTCCATTACCTGCATTGAAAGGTATTAAGATGCAGGTTACTCAGGATAATGTCATGGTATTAACTGCAAGCGACAATGACATTACTATTCAGAAAACACTGAGTAACGAATCAGATGAAGATCTGAATCTTCAGGTAAATGAAGCAGGTTCTATTGTCATTGAATCTAAATATCTGCTGGATATCGTACATAAGATTGACTCAGATATTGTAAAAATTGAATTGATTGATGGTGCATTTACCATGTTTAAAGGTAACAATGCTGAATTCAGAATCAATGGTATGAAAGCAAGTGAATATCCTACAATCGATTTAAGCAAACCTGTAGATGAAATGACACTTCCTGTAAAGACATTGATTGAAATTATCGAACAGACTTCTTTTGCTACAAGTACAAGTGAACAAAGAGCTATTTTGACTGGTGTAAACTTCTCTTTAAAACAGAATAAGTTACAGTGCTGCGGTACAGACTCTTATCGTTTAGCAAGAAAGATTATTGATTTTGAAAGTGATAAAGAAGTTACTTTTACAATTCCTGCAAAGAGTCTTGCTCAGGTTAAATCTATCTTATTACTGGATGAAACAGCTTCTATTACTATGAACTACAATGAAAAGAAGTGTCAGTTTACTGCAAACGGTATTGTCTTACAGACAAGACTATTGGAAGGTAACTTTCCTGAAGCTGACAGATTAATCAGTCCTCTTGTATTTAACAGAACTTTAACTGTAGATCGTTCTCTGTTAATCAGTGTCATTGACAGAGGTATGTTTATCAAGAATGACAATATGTCTATCAACAGACTGCAGTGTTCTGAAGATGAAATTCTTATTTCTAATAAATCTCAGGAAATTGGTGACTTCAAGCAGAACTTATCCCTGGATGGTGCTACGTATGAAGGAGAACCTTTAGACATCTCTTTCTCAAGTATTTATGTTCTGCAGGCCGCAAGAGCTTTAAAAGGAAATACTATCTGCATTAAGTTTTCTGGTGAAATGAAACCATTTATTTTAACTAATCCGGATGATGATTCCATCCTGCAGTTATCTCTTCCAATCAGAACGTATAACTGATAAAAATTCTTATGAAACAGGTATAAAAAAAATACCTGTTTTTTTTCTTTCACAAGTTAGAAAAATGCGGTAAAATAAAGGCTTTTTTATACATTTTATGATATAATTGTACTGGTGATTTTCACAAATAGAAAAGAGGTTACAATATGTTAAAAACAGAATACATAACCTTACAGCAATTCCTTAAATTATTAGGCATTGCATCTACAGGTGGACAGGCAAAAATCATGGCACAGGAAGCAGATATTACTGTGAACGGAGAACCTGAAAACCGCAGAGGAAGAAAATTATATCCAGGTGACATAGTTTACGTGGATGGAAAGAAGTATGTAGTTGGGTAATGTTTGTACATACATTGACTTTGTACAATTACAGAAATTATGAATCCTGCTCTATCACATTCTCAAAGGGAATTAATGTCTTATCCGGTAATAATGCCCAGGGAAAGACAAATCTTCTTGAAAGCCTTGTCTATCTTTCTTTAACCAGATCTCACAGGGTATCAAATGATAAAAAATTGATTAAGGACGGATGTTCTTTTGCAAGCATGGAATGTGAGGTATATGAAAATGATAAAAAGACAGATATCAAAGCTGTTTTACATAAAAAAGGAAAAACGCTTTTCCTGCATCATCAACCGGTATCCAGAAGCAGTGATTTTATAGGCAATTTAAATGTTATTTTCTTTTCTCCGGATGATCTGAGTTTATTCAGTGATTCTCCAATGGAAAGAAGAAAATTGATAAATCAGGAGGCAGGTAAATTATCCAGAAAGTATATTTATGCATTAAACAGATTTCAGGATACATTAAAGAAAAGAAATTTTCTTCTGAAGCAGCCAAAGATAGATGAAATTTATCTGGATACTTTAGACGAGATTTTAAGTGAACAGGAATATGTTTTAATCAACGAAAGAACAAAGATTATTCAAAGTCTTAATGAGACCATTCAGAAGTATTTTACGTATCTGTTTCACGCCTCAGATACCACTTTAAACATACAGTACCTGTGTTGTCTGGATGGAATGACTTGTACAAAAGAAAATCTTGTGCAACTGCATAAAAACGCAAGAAAAAAAGATATGGATTACCGTACCACAACTACAGGTATTCACAGAGAAGACTTTATATTTCTGATGAATGGTCAGAATGTAATAGAAAAAGCATCTCAGGGACAGAAAAGAATGATTCTGTTATCTTTGAAACTTGCCTTACATTACTACATAAAACAACAGACTGGCATTGATGCTGTTTTATTATTTGATGATGTATTATCTGAACTGGATATACATGTACAGAAAAGACTGCTGGAAATATGCAGAAAAGCAGAACAATGCATACTTACAACAACGGAAATACCTGCATCCATTGCAGATATCCCTATACAGGAATTTCATATAGTAAATGGAACCGTATCTCTAAAAGGAGGACCAACAGATGAGTGAAGAAAATAAAGTACAGGAAAACAATGAAATAGAAGAATCAGATATTTCTAATGCTGTTATTGGAAAGGAATTAGATATGAAAGTAACAGAAGAATATGATGACTCTGAAATTCAGGTATTGGATGGACTGGAAGCTGTACGTAAAAGACCTGGTATGTATATCGGATCTACAAGCAGCAGAGGTTTACATCATCTGGTATGGGAAATTGTAGATAACGGTATCGATGAAGCAATGGCAGGATATGCAAGTACTGTCACTGTAACTGTCGATAATGAGAATATCGTACAGGTAGATGATGATGGACGTGGTATGCCTACAGGTATGAATGAAAAGACAGGTAAATCTACTATTGAAACTATTTTCACTGTGCTTCATGCAGGTGGTAAGTTTGGTGGAGGTGCCTATAAAATTTCAGGTGGTCTGCATGGTGTAGGTGCTTCTGTTGTTAACGCACTTGCTACATGGCTGGAAGTAACTGTATATCATGATGGTAAGATGTATTTTATACGCTTTGAAAACGGAGGACATCCTGTAGAAGAATTGAAGGTTATTGGTACATGCGATAAAGATAAACATGGATCCAGTGTCAGATTTAAAGCAGATCCTTCTATTTTCACAGAAACAACAATATATGATCATGACATCATTAAAAACAGACTAAGACAGTTAGCTTTTTTGAATAAAGGCATTCGTCTGATTTTCTGTGATGAAAGACAGACAGAAGAATCCAAGAAAAAATATGCATTCTTATATGAAGGCGGCTTGATGGAATATGTAAAATATCTGAATAAAGATAAAACTGTTGTACATCCAGATATTGTATATGCTGAAGGCTATGAAAATAATATTCAGGTAGAAGCTGCAATTCAGTACAACGATGGCTATAATCAGTCTATTTATACATTCTGTAATAATATCAATACTGTAGAAGGTGGTTCTCATCTGGAAGGTTTTAATCTTGCTTTAAACAGAGAAATTAATAAATATGCAAGAAATGCAAAACTGTTAAAAGATAAAGATCCAAATCTGTCTACAGATGACTGTAAAGAAGGTATTACAGCAGTTATTTCTGTCAAACATCCTGATCCTCAGTATGAAGGACAGACAAAGACGAAATTAGGTAACTCTGAAGTCAGAAAGATTGTTTCAGATATCTTTGGCTCTCAGCTGGAAAAATTCCTGATGGAAAATCCAGATGAAGCAAAAATGATTGTAGAAAAATGTTCTCTTGCCTCTCGTGCAAGACTTGCGGCTAAGAAAGCTAGAGAAATGACCAGAAGAAAGAATCCTCTGGAAATTGGTTCCTTACCTGGTAAATTAGCAGATTGTTCCAGTAAAGACAGCAGTATATGCGAAATTTATATTGTCGAGGGTGACTCCGCCGGCGGTTCTGCTAAACAGGGTAGAGATTCTCACTATCAGGCTATTCTTCCATTAAGAGGTAAGATTCTTAACGTTGAAAAAGCAAGAGAAGAAAGAGCATTTGATAATGCAGAAATTCGTTCTATGGTTACAGCTTTTGGATGTGGCATCAAAGAGGAAGTAGATACTTCCAAGTTAAGATATAACAAGATTGTTATCATGACCGATGCCGATGTCGATGGTGCACATATACGTACTTTGTTATTAACCTTCTTCTATAGATTCCTGAAACCTGTATTGGAACAGGGATATATCTATATCGCACAACCACCTCTGTATAAGGTACAGAAGGGTAACAGCGTGAAATATGCCTATACAGATAATCAGCTTGAAAGAATTAAAGCAGAAATGGGTTCTCACTTGTCTATTCAGAGATATAAAGGTTTAGGTGAAATGAATCCTGAACAGTTATGGGAAACCACAATGGATCCAAAAAACAGAACTTTAATCAGAGTCACTGTAGATGATGGTGAAGAAGCTGACAGAAATTTCAGCATGCTGATGGGTGATGAAGTTGAGCCTAGAAAGAACTTCATCATTGAAAATGCAAACTTTGTAGAAAACTTAGATTTCTAATAGGGAGGTGTAACTATGGGATTTGATGATTTCATGGAATTTGATGAAGATAATTTTGATCCGGGACATATTACTGAAACAGATCTTACAAAAGAAATACGCAGAGACTTTTTAGAGTACTCCATGTCCGTTATTGTCGCAAGAGCACTTCCTGATGTCAGGGATGGTTTAAAACCTGTTCAGAGACGTATCTTGTATGCAATGAATGAGATGAACAACGGACCTGATAAACCATATCGTAAATGTGCACGTATTGTTGGTGATACCATGGGTAAATATCATCCTCATGGTGACAGTTCTATTTATGGTGCGCTTGTATACATGGCACAGAACTGGAACATGCGTGAAGTACTTGTAGATGGACATGGTAACTTTGGTTCTATGGATGGCGATGGTGCTGCGGCCATGCGTTATACCGAAGCACGTATGGCTAAGATTGCTGTAGAAATGTTAAGAGATCTTGATAAAGATACAGTAGATATGATTGACAACTATGATGGTGAGGAAAAGGAACCAACAGTTTTACCATCTCGTTTTCCAAACCTTATTGTCAATGGTTCTATGGGTATTGCCGTAGGTATGGCTACCAATGTAGCTCCACATAATCTTGCAGAAGTTATTGATGGCTGTATTGCTGTGATGGATAATCCTGAAATCACTACAAGTGAACTGATGAATTATATCAAAGGTCCGGATTTTCCTACAGGTGCCTATATTCTTGGAAGAAGCGGAATCTATAAATCTTTTGATACAGGCAGAGGCGCTGTTGTCATGCGTGCTAAAACACGTATTGAAGATATGGCTAATGGTAAGAAGCGTATTATTGTTTATGAAATTCCATATACTGTCAATAAAGCTTCCCTGGTAGAAAAGATTGCTGCACTTGCACGTGAAAAACAGATTGAAGGTATTACTGATTTAAGAGATGAATCCAATATGGATGGTATCCGTATTGTTATGGAATTACGTAAAGATGTACAGCCTGAAGTTCTGTTAAATCAGCTATATAAGATGACTCCTCTGCAGTGTAACTTTTCTGTAAATAACGTCGTTTTATTTGATGGAGTTCCTCGTCAGACTTCTATGAAACAATTGATAGAAGGGTATATCAAATTCCAGGATGAAGTTATTGTAAGACGTACTCAGTTTGATTTAAAGAAGGCAAAAGACAGAGCTCATATTCTGGAAGGTTTGAGAATTGCTGTAGATAATCTTGATGCAATCATTCATACCATCAGAAACAGTAAAGATGCCAATGAAGCGATGCCACGTTTAATGGAAGGTTTCAATCTGGATGAAATTCAGGCAAAGGCTATTCTTGACATGCAGTTCAGAAGACTGACAGGTCTGGAAAGAGAAAAGATTGAAAATGAATATCAGGATCTGTTAATTAAGATTGCTGATCTGGAAGATATTCTCGCAAATCATGACAGAGTTCTTCAGATTCTGAAAGAGGAACTGATTGAAATCAAGAATACATATGGAAACCCTAGAAAAACAGAAATCATTGATGCTTCTGTAGACATGGAAGATGAAGAACTGATTCCTGTACAGAATGTAATCATTACATTGTCTTCCAACGGGTATGCGAAACGTCTGACTACAGATACATATAAAGTACAGAATCGTGGTGGACGTGGTATCAAGGGAATGGATTTACATAATGATGATGTGATTGATCAGTTTATCAATATGTCTACACATGATCATCTTCTGATCTTTACAGATAAAGGAAGAGTATTCCGTATCAAGGGATATAATATTCCTGAATTTTCCAGAACATCTAAAGGTATTCCAATGGTAAATATCATTGCCATTGACAAGACAGAAAAGATTAAAGCAATGGTTCCATACAGTACAGACGAAAAAGATATTCAGTATCTCTTCTTCAGTACAAAGAATGGCCTTGTAAAGAGAACACCTGTTTCTGAATTTGAATCTATTCAGAAAAATGGTAAGAAGGCTATAACTTTAAGAGAAGATGATGAACTTGCATTTGTTAAAGGAACGCACGGTGATGATGAAATCATCCTTGCAGGTTCCAATGGTAAAGCTATTCGTTTCAATGAAAATACAATTCGTCCATTAGGCAGAACCTCCATGGGTGTGAAAGGATTTAATATCGATGGTGGCAGTGTTGTAGGTATGGCTGTAGATTATGAAGGTAAATACCTGTTAACTGTTACTGAAAATGGCTATGGTAAACAGACACCTATTGAAGAGTTCAGAATTGTTAACAGAGGTGCCAAGGGTGTAAAAGCCTTGAATATTACGGATAAGACAGGAAATCTGATTTGTCTGAAAGCTGTCAATGGTGATGAAGACTGTATCTTGATGAGTGATGACGGTATTGTTATCCGTATCAGTTTATCTCAGGTAAATACACATGGAAGAGCATCCAGTGGTGTGAAGCTGATTAATCTGAAAGAAGGATCTAAGGTATCTAATATCTCTATTTTAGAACCTGAAGTTGAGGAAGAAATTGAAACAACCGAAGAATAAGAAGTTCTCTGAACTTCTTTTCTTTATGCATTGACATTTAAAAGCTGGAATGCTTAAATGAATGTGCAAATCGTTGAAGAGAACTAGTATATTTGTATTCTTTATAGAGAATTCATGGTTGGTGTAAATGAATAAGAATATGTGTAGAATTCCATCTCTGAGAGAAGTTAATACCTTCCGGCAATGTCCGTTATCCATAAAATGAGAGATATATTGTTTCACGTGAAACAATATGTAAATAGGGTGGCACCGCGAATTAACACATCGTCCCTTTTGAGGAAGATGTGTTTTTATAGTATTAGGAGGAATTATGATTGATATTAACCTTATTCGTACAAATCCTGAAATCGTAAAAGAAAACATTAAAAAGAAATTCCAGGATGAAAAACTTGTATTAGTTGATGAAGTTGCTCAGCTGGATAAAGAATTCCGCGAAACTAAACAAAAGGGAGATACTTTAAGAGCTGACCGTAACAAGATGTCCAAATCCATCGGTATGTTAATGAAAGAAGGAAAGAAGGACGAAGCAGAACAAGTAAAAGCACAGGTTAAAGAACTTGGTGACGAAATGGATGCCTGCGGTAAGAAAGAAGAAGAACTTGCTGAAGAAATCAATAAAAGGATGATGGTTATTCCTAACATCATTGATCCAAGTGTTCCAATTGGTAAAGATGATTCTGAAAACCAGGAAATTGAAAGATTTGGGGAACCAGTAGTTCCTGACTATGAAATTCCTTACCACACAGATATTCTGGAAAGATTAGATGGCCTGGATATCGATGCTGCAGGAAGAACATCCGGTAATGGTTTTTATTATTTAAAAGGAGATGTTGCAAGATTACATTCTTCTATTCTTGCATATGCAAGAGACTTCATGATTAACAGAGGATTTACATATTTTGTACCTCCATTCATGATTCATGGTAACGTTGTTAACGGTGTAATGTCTTTTGCTGAAATGCAGAATATGATGTATAAGATTGAAGGAGAAGATTTATATCTGATTGGTACTTCTGAGCATTCTATGGTAGGAAGATTTATCAATCAGATTCTTCCTGAAGATCAGTTGCCTCAGACATTAACTTCTTATTCTCCATGTTTCAGAAAAGAAGTAGGTGCACACGGTATTGAAGAAAGAGGATTATACAGAGTACACCAGTTTGAAAAACAGGAAATGGTTGTTGTATGTAAGCCAGAAGATTCTAAATACTGGTATGATCAGTTATGGAAGAACAGTGTAGATTTCTTCCGTACATTGGATATCCCTGTTCGTACACTTGAATGTTGTTCTGGTGATTTAGCTGATCTGAAGGTTAAGAGCTGTGACGTTGAAGCTTGGTCTCCTCGTCAAAAGAAATATTTTGAAGTAGGTTCCTGCTCTAACTTAGGTGATGCACAGGCAAGAAGACTAAAGATTCGTGTAAAGGGTAAAGATGGTAATTACTTCCCTCATACATTAAATAACACTGTAGTAGCTCCACCAAGAATGTTGATTGCATTCGTTGAGAATAATCTTCAGGCAAATGGTTCTGTAAAGATTCCTGAACCATTACAGCCATATATGGGTGGTCAGAAAGCTATTACACCTAAAAAATAAAAATTGTTTCACGTGAAACAATTTTCTACGTTGATTCTGTCTTAAAAATACTTTATACTATCCGTGGTACAGCAAACATGTATCTAATCTGGTCAGATTCGGAAGAAAGCAGCCATACGTGCCTCTGTTTGCGTGTACCACTTTTTATATTATGAAGAATATACATGAACACTATATGCAATTAGCTTTGAAAGAAGCAGAAAAAGCAAAAGAAACTGATGAAGTTCCTGTGGGTGCAGTTATTGTAAAAGATGGAAAGGTTATAGCAAGAGCTCATAACTTAAAAGAAAAGAAAAAACTAAGTTATGCTCATGCAGAAATGCTTGCAATAGAAAAAGCATCTAAAAAAACTGGAAATTATTATCTGAATGACTGTGATCTCTATGTCACATTGGAACCATGTATGATGTGCACAGGAAATATTGTTTTATCCAGAATACGCCATGTATATTACGGAACTAAAGACCCAAAAGGTGGGTGTATGAATTCTGTTATTCAGCTTGAAGAGGTAAAAAAAATAAATCATCACCCTCAAATTACGTATGGAGTATTACAGGAAGAATGCGCCACAATACTCAAAAGCTTTTTTAAATTAAAAAGAGAATTGAAGAAGAATCAACAAAACACTAAATAACCTGCAATGCGATGCAGGTTTTTTGATATAATTTAACGTAGACAGGAGTAAGCATACATGAGCAAATTAGCACTATATCAAAAATACAGATCTTCCAGCTTTGATGAGGTGGTTGGACAGGAAGTGACCGTTCGTACCATTCAAAATGCTATTAAGACAAATCAGGTAGGTCATGCATATTTATTCTGTGGTCCACGTGGAACAGGTAAAACTACCATGGCACGTTTACTTGCAAAAGCAGTAAACTGTGAAAATCCAGAAAATGCTCCATGTGAACAGTGTGCAAATTGTAAAGCAGCAATAGAAGGTACACATCCGGATATTATTGAAATCAATGCAGCTAATGAAACACATGTAGAAGATATTCGTGATCTCATTGAAAGAAGTAAGCTTGCTCCAATGATGGGAAAACATAAAGTATATATCATTGACGAGGTACATCAGTTGTCCAGTGCAGCTTCCAGTGCATTATTAAAAACACTTGAAGAACCACCTGAAAATGTTATTTTTATTCTTGCAACAACTGATCCTCAAAAATTACTTCCAACCATCATTTCCAGATGCCAGCAATTCAATTTCTTTAAAATCAGAACAGATCAGATACAGAATCATCTCCTGGACATTGCTGAAAAAGAAGGTATCTCCATGGACAGCAGTGCAGCATATAAAATTGCTATTCTTGCTAATGGTGGAATGAGAGATGCTTTATCTATTATGGATCAATGTGCATCTTTCTCCGAAAATACCATTACAGAAGAAAATGTAGATACTATTTATGGATTAACTTCTTTACAGGAACAGATAGATCTTCTGCAGGATATTTTTAATAAGAATGTAGAAAGCATCATTCAACGAATCCGTTCCTATGAATCTCATGGCATAGATATCTCCAGAATGATAGATACACTCATAGAAGATTTGAAAGATACTGTAGTCTACAGCTATACAAAGAAACCGGAACTGTTAAAGGCAATTCAGGTGGAACAGGCACAGTTTATGCTGGAGACACAAAAACCATCTCATTTACTTGCATTAAGTAATACGCTGATGCAGGGAAAGGAAAAGCTGAGACTTGCGCAATCTGCATACAGTGCCTTTGAAGTGATATGTCTTGAAATGACCATGCAGGAAGAAACAGCTGTACAACCTGTTATAAATACATCTGCTCCAAATACACAGCCAGTGAAACCTGCAATGGTATCTGCACCTGTGATTACTCCAGTTGTTTCATCATCACCACCAGTACAGGAAAAACCTGTTGTGGATGAAACATTAATAGAGAATAACAATCTGACATTAACTCAGGAAGAAGTGCTTGCTATATTACAGATATGTAATAAAGAAGAAAAAGCACAGGCTACAAAGGCATTATCTGAAATAGCCTATGTAACAGAAGATATGTATATCAAATACAAGATGCTTCTGAAAGATGTACAGGTTGCCGCAAGTGGTAAGGATATTCTGCTTCTGTCTGTAAAAGATGTATATGTGGCAGACAGAATTAATTCTGAAAAAGAAAATAAAGAAATTTATTATTTCTTCAGAAATGCATTGAAGATGGATAAAATGCCATTTGCAATCTCTGAACAGGAATTTAAGTCCTGTATCAAACAGTTCGTAGAAAGAAACAGAGCAAATACATTACCTGCACCATATGTGGTAAAGAAATATGCTGTAGATAGCAGTACAGAAAAAACTCCGGAAGAAAATGTTATAGATTTCTTTGGAGAATCCAATGTACAGATAATCTAGGAGGAAAGTAAAATGGATCTGCAAAAATTATTAGAACAGGCACAGGCTATGCAAGCTTCTTTATCTTCAGTAGAAACACAGCTGAAAGATACGATGTATGAAGGTTCCAGTAATGGAGTGAAGATTGTTATGAATGGAGAAAATGAGGTACAGAAAATTTCCATTCCTGATGACCTCATGGATAAAGAAAATAAAGAAATGTTACAGGATGTGTTATTAATTGCCTTTAATAATGCTAATGAAAAAATCATTGCGGACAGAGAATCCAAGATGAATGCCATAACACAGAATGTACATATCCCTGGAATGTGATAAAGACTATGTATCCAGAGGTATTACAACAGTTGATTGAAGCTTTTAAGATTCTTCCAGGAGTAGGAGAAAAGACAGCGGAAAGATATGCTTTGTCTTTGCTGGATATCCCTGATGAAGAAATTGAAAATATGGCTTCTTCATTAACAAGATTAAAAAAAGAACTGCATTATTGTAAAGAATGCGGAAATCTTACGGATCAGGATACCTGTTCCATATGTCAGGATACAACTAGGGATCACAGCACTATTTTTGTAGTCGCAACTACAAAAGATATACTGGCTATGGAAAAGACAGGGGTTTATCACGGAGTATACCATGTGTTAAATGGATTAATTTCCACAAGTAAAGGTATTCTCCCTCAGAATCTGAATATTGATTCTTTATTGGAAAGAAGTAAGCATGCCAGGGAAGTCATCCTTGCTACAAATACAACTATGGACGGTGAAACAACAGCGATGTATCTGGAAAAGCTGTTAAGTACCACCTGTCCGAATCTGACTGTAAGCCGAATAGCCAGAGGGTTACCTACAGGAGGATTATTGGATTATGCAGACGAGATGACATTATCTCATGCTTTGGAAGACAGAAAACAAGTGAAAGGACAGTGACTATGAAAACAGATTTACAGATTGCACAGGAAGCTACATTAAAAGACATTTATGACATCGCAGAAAAAGCTGGTATTGATGCTGAGTATGTAGAGCCTTATGGTAAAGATAAGGCAAAAATCGATACTTCTATTTTTCAAACTCTGAAAGATTCCAAAGACGGAAAATTAATCCTGGTAACAGCTATTACCCCTACAAAAGCAGGTGAAGGCAAAAGTACTACAACCATTGGTCTGGTAGATGGATTAAACAAGATTGGTAAAAAAGCCATGGCTGCCTTACGTGAACCTTCATTAGGTCCTGTCTTTGGCTTAAAAGGCGGAGCTACAGGTGGAGGATATGCACAGGTAGTTCCAATGGAAGCTATTAACTTGCACTTTACAGGAGATATGCATGCCATCACTTCCTGTAATAACCTGATTGCTGCTATGCTGGATAACTCTATTTATCAGGGAAATCCATTAAATATTAATCCTGAAAAAGTAGTATGGAAACGTTGTCTGGATATGAATGACAGAACTTTACGTTCCATTACTATTGCCCAGGATAAGAAAACAAACGGTGTAGAAAGAAAAGACGGATTTGTTATTACAGTGGCTTCTGAAGTCATGGCAACATTATGTCTTTCAACAAGTATCAAAGACTTCTCCAAGAGAATCGGCAGATGTGTTGTTGCCTATACTTATGAAAATACACCGGTAACAGTAGATGATATTCAGGCTACTGGTGCCGCAACTGTTGTTATGAAGGAAGCGTTAAAACCTAATCTTGTACAGACTCTGGAACATACACCAGTATTTATTCATGGCGGTCCATTTGCTAATATTGCTCATGGATGTAACTCCGTTTTAGCTACAAAGCTTGCTTTAAAATTAAGCGATTATGTAGTTACAGAAGCAGGATTCGGTGCAGATCTTGGTGCAGAAAAATTCCTGGATATCAAATGCAGAATGGCAGATCTTCACCCAAGTGCTGTAGTTATCGTAGCTACAGTCAGAGCACTGAAGATGCATGGCAATGTGGAACAGGAACATCTAACGGAAGAAAATATTCCTGCATTGTTAGAAGGTGCTGCTAACCTTGAAAAGCATATTGAAACCATTCAGAGTTTTGGATTACCGTTTGTTGTAGCAATTAACAAGTTTGCCAAAGATACGCCAAAAGAAGTAGAAACTTTACTCAACTGGTGTAAAGAAAGAAACTATCCTGTTGCTGAAGCAGACGGATGGGCTAATGGTGGCAAAGGTATGAAAGACCTTGCTGAAGTAGTATGTGCAGAATGCGAAAAAGAAAATACTTATGCACCACTTTATGATGTCAATGATTCTATTGAACAGAAGATGGAAACCATCGCCAGAACAGTCTATGGTGCAGATGGGGTAGAATTCAGTGATGAAGCCAAGGCAAAGATTGCAGAATACAGTAAATACGGCTGGGACAAACTTCCAATCTGTGTAGCTAAAACACAGAACAGTTTATCCGATGATGCCGCAAAGAAGGGAAGACCTTCCGGATTTACAATCCATGTACGTGATTTTTCTACTTCCCTTGGTGCAGGATTTATAGTTGCCTATACAGGTAATGTACTGACTATGCCTGGATTACCTAAGGTACCGGCTGCAGTAAATATGGGAGTAGATGAAAACGGAGAAACCTTCGGTTTATTCTAATACATAAAATAAAGGGATAGATATGAGTTCAATAGCCTATGTAACAGATGAAAAAATGTTGGAATACCATAGATTGTGCTGCAACAGCTCCATCTTATTCTGGCGTTTAACAACCAAAAATAGATTCACGGACTTCAAAGAAGGAGATCTGTTGTTTTTCTATGCACGCGATACGAAAGTGCGTTCAAGAAAAAAAGCGTTCATAGGCTATGGACACTATTCCGGTACAAAAAGATTATCTTTAAATCAGATGTGGAAACAATACTCCACTAAGACTGGATATGATTCCTTTAAGGATTTGCAGGAAGCTATTTCCAAAGCGTCTAAGGGAGACATCCCAAAAACAATGTTATGTCTGGAACTGGACAGAATTGTTTTCTTTATGAGTCCTGTTTATCCAAGTGAAGTAGGAGTATCCATACCATTGCAGCTGGAATCTTATTATTATCTTGATCAGGAAGATCCTTCCATCACCAGTAAGATTTTGAAATGTGCAGCTAAATACGGAGTAGATATATGGACACAGAATACCAATGAAACACCTGAAGATATCTTTTTACAGGATGAAATCAAACATATTCTATCCACAAGTGCCTATGTGCTTAAAGAACAGAAACTGACAGATAAAGAAAAACCTGTCGCTAACAGAGTTTCTTTACAGCAAGTTTCTTTACCGGACTGGGAATACATTCGTAACAGTAAATATGAATGTATGCATGTCACAAAAGATAAGATAGATATTGCCATACCTTTCACATGTAATACTCTGAACAGACAGGAGAGAATAGTACAGCTTCTGGGAAGAATGACGTATTATAAAATTCAGCTTTTGAATTCCGGTATTACATTACCTGTCCATTTTAAGGTACTGCATGAAAATGAAGAACCTGAAATAAAGAAATTAGTCAAAGTAGTTAATGAATTAGTAAAAGAGTAAGAGAGAGATGAAAGATTTTGAAATTATAGTTGTTGGTGGAGGACATGCAGGCATTGAAGCTGCTCTAGCTGCTGCCCGTCTTCATCACAAGACAATGTTATTGACATTATCTATTGAAAATATTGGTAAAATGCCATGTAATCCCAGTATCGGAGGACCTGCAAAAGGGATTGTTGTAAGAGAAATAGATGCTCTGGGTGGTCAAATGCCAATTACAGCAGATAAAACAGCACTGCAGTTTAAAATGCTGAACAGTGCCAAAGGACCTGGTGTCAGAGCTTTAAGAGTACAGTCAGATAAACTGAAATATAAAAAATATATGCAGGAAGTCTGTCTGCACCAGGAAAATCTGACAGTAAAAGAAGGCATGGCTACAAAGTTACTTGTAGAAAACAATAAAGTACAGGGGGTGCAGCTAAGTGATGGCTCCTGTGTTTACAGTGATATTGTGATTATTACAGCAGGAACCTACATGGCGGCTGTCAATATGATTTCCAGTGAAGTGACTCCGGGTGGACCTGACCTTGAACCAACTACAAATGCATTTTCTGCTTCATTAAGAGATGCAGGCTTAAAGACATTCAGATTAAAAACAGGTACTCCTCCAAGAGTATTAACGAAGTCTATTGATTTCAGTAAAACAAAATATGAACCGGGAACTCCTGGTTTCTTATCTTTTTCAGAGACAACAACAGAAATTCGCCCTTTTGAAGAACAGGTACCTTGTTATATGACATATACCACACCTGAAACACATGAACTGATTTTATCGAATCTGAATAAAAGTTCCATGTATTCCGGTGTAGTCAAAGGTGTTGGTCCAAGATACTGTCCTTCCATCGAAGATAAACTTGTCAGATTTAAAGATAAACCAAGACATCTGTTATTCCTTGAACCTGAATCTGAAATGATGGATACGACATATGTACAGGGATTCTCTACCTCTTTACCAAGAAATATTCAGGAAAAGATGGTACACAGTCTTCCTGGATTTGAAAATTCCATTATTAAGAAGTATGCCTATGCCATTGAATATGATGCAGTGGATCCTATTCAGATGCAGGCTTCTCTGGAATCTAAGATTATTGAAAATCTGTTTACGGCAGGCCAGGTCAATGGTACAAGCGGATATGAAGAAGCAGCAGGCCAGGGTATCATGGCAGGTATCAACGCTTCTATGAAACTGGAAGGCAGAGAGCCTTTGATTCTGCAAAGAGATGAAGCCTATATTGGTGTACTGATTGATGATCTGACTACGAAAGGTACACAGGAACCATACAGATTACTCACCAGCAGAGCAGAATTCAGACTGTTATTAAGACATGATAATGCTGAAGAAAGACTTCTTGAAAAAGGATATAAGGTTGGATTGATATCTCAGGGAAGAATGGATGCTTATCTGAGAAAACAGGAGTTACAAAAACAACTGGAAGAACAGCTTTCAGTAACATCCTATAATCATGAAGATACAGATGTCAGTGAATATCTGCAGTCTTTGGGATACGATGCCTTAACACACAGAGTCAATGCTCTGGAACTGATTAAACGACCAAAGGTGGATGTATATACTTTACTCACTAAAGCACATGAAGAAGCAGATAAGAAAATCTGTGATGAAGTATCTATCCAGATCAAATATGCAGGCTATATCGAAAAAGCAAAAAGAGAAGCTAAGAAATTATCTTCAATGGATAAAGTAAAGATTCCAACAGATCTGGATTATGATCAGGTAGATAATTTATCTATCGAAGGAAGACAGAAACTGATGAAGTTCAGACCGCAAACTGTAGGACAGGCCTCCAGAATTTCCGGAGTAGATCCAAGTGATATAGCGGTTCTGGTAATGCATTTAAGAAACAAATAAGAAAGCAGGTAAACATGGAATATACAGAAGTAGTAAGTAATGTGAAAGTATTCGGACTGGAAGATTCTGTAAGAGGTGCCAAATATCCCATGGCAACAGATTTAAATAAGGTCACTGATGAAATCACACCACGTACCAAGATTTTAGCCAATGCAAAAGCAGGAAGCGGACATGATAATTTCTTAAACGGAGTTATTGTGCAGTTTGATTTAACTTTTACAAATAAAGCATGGGTGGAAGCTGAAAGATATCACTTCCTGGATTTTGTGTCCAGTCAGTCTACCATGCACAGAATAACCAAATTCAATCTTGATGAAGCCTATATTTCCTATGTGGATTCAAGAATGATTGACATCATGAAAGAAAAGGTAAATGCCTATAATGCATTACAGGAAAAAATTAAAAATACAGAAAACAATACGGAACTGGTGAAAAAGTCAGCAGAAATGTATCTGGAAATTCTGTATTCCAATCCTGCAGGTTTCAGACTTACAGCAAGAATGACTACGAACTACAGACAGTTAAAGACAATGTATCTGCAGAGAAAAGATCACAGATTACCTGAATGGAGAGCATTCTGCAAGTGGATAGAAACTTTACCACATGCAGATTTCATTACAGAGACAAAATAAAAATTGTGGAAAACTATTTATTCCACAAATACAATATTCATCGTATATTTTAATGCAAATGTGGAAAATTAATTATTCCACATTTGTTATGGTATACTAGGGGCATAGAGAGACGATATATATGAGACAGGAAGAATTTGTACAGGCATTACAGACATTGCATATTGCACTATCCGATACACAGTTACTTCAGTTACAGGAATATGCAGGGTTATTGAAAACATGGAATGAGAAGATGAATCTTACAGCGATTACAGAATATGAAGAAGTTCTGGAAAAGCATTTTTATGACTGCATTATTCCATTAAAGAATACCTATGTGCAGGGAAGTGTTTTAGATGTAGGTAGTGGTGCCGGGTTTCCTGGACTTGTCTGGAAAATCATGAAACCTGAACTGCAGGTTACTTTACTGGAGCCAACAGGTAAAAGATGTACATTCTTAAAAGAAGTGATTTCTCATCTGCATCTGGAAAACATTCTTGTTGTAAATGAAAGAGCAGAAGAATTTGTAGTGGATCACAGAGAATCTTTTGATGTAGTTACTGCAAGAGCTGTAGCAAATTTAAATGTACTCAGTGAGTTATGTGTTCCTTTAGTAAAAGTGGGTGGATACTTTTATGCATTGAAGGGTGCTAAGGGAAAAGAGGAAGAACTTTCAGCATCTAAAGCAATGACTATTTTGGGGATGGAACTGAAAGAAGAAGAGCACTACACTCTGCCAAGTGGAGAAAGAGTCAATCTTATCTATATAAAGGTAAAACCTACAGATAAAAAATATCCGAGAAACTACGGACAGATTAAGAAAAAGCCACTCTAGGGGAGAATGTATGAAGTTAACGAATATCTTTGAAAAACAGACAGATAAAAAGGTGGTAGAGATACCTTTAACCGATATTCTTCCAAGCAGATATCAGCCTCGTCTTCATTTTGATGAAGAGTCACTGGAAGAACTGACACAATCTATCCTTCAGCAGGGACTGATTCAGCCTATCACAGTGAGAAGCGTAGAGGATTATTATGAAATCATTGCAGGGGAAAGAAGATTCCGTGCCTGTACAAAAGCAGGATTTGAAAAGATACCATGTTATGTGTTAAGCCCTAGTGAATCACAGGCTGCACAGATGGCACTGGTAGAAAACATTCAAAGAAAGAATCTTTCTGCGATTGAAGAAGCCAAATCTTATGTGGAAATCATGAGACAGGCAGAACTGACGCAGGAACAGATGGCTCAGAAGATTGGTAAATCCCAGTCCAGTATTGCCAATAAAATACGTTTGCTCAATCTTCCTCAGGATATTCAGCAGGGAGTCATTGAACAGAAAATTACAGAAAGACATGCCCGTGCCTTATTAACGGTAGAACCAGCAAAGCAAAAGAAGGTATATCAAGAGATTATAAAGAAGCAACTTAATGTAGCAGAAACAGAAGAGTATATTGCTTCAATGAGCCAACCGGCAAAAGTACATAAAAGACAGAAGACAAAAGGATTTACAAGAAACACGCAGCTCGCAGTGAATTCTGTCAATCAATGTGTACAGATGATTCACAAGCTGGGAATAGATTGTAAAGTGGATCAGACTATAAAAGATGATGAGGTATGTATGGTCATACACATACCTGTGAAATAGAAAGAGGAGAGTTTACATATGGGAAAAATTATTGCAATAGCAAACCAGAAGGGTGGCGTAGGTAAAACTACTACAAGTATTAACCTTGCGGCAGGATTAGCCTATTTTGATAAAAGAGTACTGCTTGTAGACTTTGATCCTCAGGGAAATGCCACACATGGTATCGGAGCCAATAAAGTAGGGTTTAACGGTAATGTGTATGATGTACTGATGTCTGATGATACTGTGGAAGAAACTGCAGTGCATCTGACGATACCTCCTTTGGATGTATTACCAAGTACAATCGATCTTGCAGGGGCAGATGTGGCTATGTCCAGTTATGAAGTTGGTAAGGAACAGTTACTGAAAAGAAAACTGGAAGCCGTCAGAGATCAGTATGATTTTATTATCATTGACTGTCCTCCTGCATTAGGACTTTTGAATACGAATGCATTAACGGCCGCAGACAGTGTCATCATTCCTGTACAATGTGAATATTTTGCACTGGAAGGTCTGACACAGCTGTTAAGTACTATCCGACTGGTACAGAAATTATGGAATCCTCATCTTTCTATCGAAGGTGTTCTATTAACCATGTTTGATGTCAGAACACGTTTATCTGTAGAAATTCAGCAGGAAGTAAAAAAATACTTTAAAGAAAAGGTGTATAAGTCTTTTATCCCGAGAAATGTCAAACTCTCTGAAGCTCCTTCAGTAGAACAATCCATATTTGAATACGATACAAGATGTGATGGTGCCAAAGCATATGCACAGCTTGTAAAAGAAGTAATTGTACAGAATACAAAAGAAGGTAATTACTAATGGCAGAAAAGAAAAAGAAACTTGGCAGAGGCCTGGACTCTATTTTTGGAAGTAATGTAGAACAGTTTTTGGATGAGATTCAGGAAAGCGGAACAGATGCCCAGGGTAGAAAAGAAGTACAGATTCCTATTCAGGAAATTCGACCTAACCCTTATCAGCCAAGAAAAGAATTTGATGAAAAGGCATTGGAGGAATTATCCAGATCTATTGAACAGCATGGTATCTTTACACCATTACTGGTCAGAAAAAGTATCAAAGGCTATGATCTGATTGCAGGTGAAAGAAGATTAAGAGCGGCACGTAAAGTAAAACTGGAAACAGTTCCTGCGATTATTGTAGATTTTGACGAACAGGAAATGATGGAAATTGCTCTTCTGGAAAATATCCAAAGAGAAGACCTGAATCCTATTGAAGAAGCAGAAGCTTTTGAATCTTTAGTCAATACATTGCACTATACACAGGAAAAACTTGCGGAAAGAGTTGGTAAGTCACGTGAATACTGTGCCAATATGTTAAGACTTTTGAAACTTCCTCAGGAAGTGAAACAGCTTGTTGTAGATAAAAAACTCACTATGGGTCATGTAAGACCATTACTTGGTTTAAATGATGAAGAGCAGATGTATGAAGCTGCACAGGAAATCTTAAAACAGAAGATGAGTGTCAGAGCCGCTGAAAAATATGTCAAGGAACTGACACATAAAGAACCTGTTGTAAAACACGATCCAAAGAAGGAAAAAGATCCGCTGGTCAAAGATATTGAGAACAGAATGAGTGAAAAACTGGGAACCTATGTGGAAATCAGTAAGAAGGAAATTCGTATTTCCTATACCGGAACAGATGATCTTAACAGAATTCTTGAAGAACTGGGATGTCTTGAGGAAAGTCAGCAGGATTAGACAAATCTGAACATTTGTGAATTAAGTTTTATTTCAAAAATTACTACAATAGAAAAAGTAAACACACCGGAGGTAAGGATGCAAAAACAAACTTGGAAGTTGTTTACAATACTATCTGGTATTCTTTCAATAGTACTTCTTGTCATACGAATACCTTTGGGTTTAGGATATATAGTAGGTGTTGGTATGTGTGTCCTTTTATATAAAAGGAATGAATGGTATTGGACAGACATATTAGATTCAAGAGAGAAAATAGGATATGCATATTTAGGACATTATTGTATTAATTTTCTGTGTATGGCAGTGCCAATGGTTGTGGCGGCACTGTATCCTGACATTCTCAACATATTCACTGTAGCTTTAGGTCTTTTGATGCTGAAAATTACAGTTACCATTGACGTATTGCTGCAAAAGAAAGGAGGTGGATGCATGTGAAGATTCAATCAGATGTCTACACGATCATCCTGATTACGATTCTGTTAGCATTCGCTATTATTGCTATATCTAAGAAATTAGATAAGACAGATCCTTTTGCCAAACCAAAAGGAATCATTGTACCGGTTATTTTAGGAGTAGAAAGTGTATACAGAATGTGCTCTGATAACCTGGGACAGAAACTGGCAGATCATTATGTTCCGTATATTCTGGTCTTGTGGGTATATATCTTTGTAAGTAATATTATTTCCTTATTTGGATTATCCTCACCAACCTCAAATCTGAGTGTCACTTTATTATTATCCATTATCACATGGGTGCTCATTCAGAGAGTGGAATTGAAGTATGGCGGATTTAAGGCCTATATGCACAGCTTTATCGAACCGATTGCTGTGATGTTGCCAATGAATATATTTGGAAAGTTTTCAACAATGGTCTCCATGTCACTGCGTTTGTTTGGAAATATTCTGTGTGGTGGCATTATGATGCAGTTGATTTACAGTGCCTGTCAGTCTTTAAGTAATCTGTTGCTTGGATGGATCACAACCAGTGGTACCGTATTTAACTTTATGGCACCTGTCCTGGCTCCGGTATTACATGTGTATTTTGATTTATTCGCTGGATTTATCCAGACATTAGTATTTGTTACTTTAACAGTCGTTCTTGTGGGAAATGATATTCCTGAAGAAAATAAAAAAGAGGTCCAATAGGAGGAAAATTATGGATATCAACAAAGGTTTAATTGCAATTGGTGCAGGTTTGGCAGTCATGACAGGTATGATGACAGGTCTTGGTGAAGGTACCTGTGCAGCTCATGCGTGTGATGCTATCGGTAAGAATCCGGAAGTAGAATCAAAGATTCGTTCTACAATGATCTTAGGTATCGCTTTATCTGAAACATGTGCTATTTATGGTTTGTTAGTTTCTATCTTATTAATGTTCGTTTATCCTAATCTCTAATAAGAGGGTACAGCTACAATGATTGATATTGACATCGTTGAACAACTGATTCCTAATCCAATGACAATGCTTGTTCAATTATGTTCTACACTTGTTTTGTTTTTACTGATGAAGAAATTCCTGTGGAAATCCGTCAAGAATTTCCTGGATGTGCGTGCAGATAAAATGCAGAGCGATCTTGCTGAAAGTGAACAGGCAAAACAGGATGCTCTAACCGACAGACAGAAGGCTCTGGAAGAATTGCAGGGTGCAAGTGCTCGAGGTGAGAAGATTGTAGAAGCTGCTGTCAAACAGGCAAAGGACGAAAAAGAGTCTATCCTGTTGGAAGCAGGAAAACAGGCAGATGCGTTACGTAAGAAAGCTCAGGAACAGATTGAAAGTGATCGTCAGCAGATGTATGACGGCATGAGTAAGGAAATGGTTGAAGTAGCTATGAGTGCTGTAGAAAAACTTGTGGGCTCTAAAGACACAAGTGATATGGACCGTAAAGCTATTGAAGAGTTTGTAAAGGACGCATCTCATGATTAGCGAAGTTGCTGCCAGATATGGATATGGTCTGTATCAGCTGGCTAAGGAAGAAGATACAGTGGCTGAGAAATGTTCACAATGTGAATGTTTGCTGACAGCACTGGAAGAAAGTGATGATTTACTGATTTTCTTAAGAGCGGTAAAAATAACTTCTGAAGAAAAAAAAGAGTATCTGGAATCCACTTTTAAAGATGTCTTTGATAAAGACATGATCAATTTCCTGAAATTGCTGGTAGATAAGGACCGCACCTATTATCTGAAAGAGATTTTACGTATGTACATTGAACTTGCCGATGACGAACTAGGCATTCAGAAAGCAATTGTACAATCCGCAAAACCATTATCTGAAGCAGATATGCAGGAAATCAAAACTGCTTTGGAAAAGAATACAGGTAAAACAATCGTATTACAGAACACTGTAAAACCAGAATTGATTGCAGGTATTAAAGTCATAGTGGGTAATACAGTTACGGATAATACATTCAAAAATAAAATGGAAACATTAAAACAAGTATTACTGAAAGGAGGCCGTGCATGAATACTCTCAGACCGGAAGAAATCAGTTCTCTTATCAAAGAGAGAATTAAAAACTACGATACACAGATTCATTCTGATGACGTAGGATATGTTATTTCTGTTGGTGATGGTATCGCCATGGTACAAGGCATTGATCAGGCCATGTCTTCAGAACTTCTTGAATTCCCTAACGGTGTTATGGGAATGGTACAGAACCTGGAAGAAGATCATATTGGTGTCGTTCTTTTAGGCTCTGATATCCTTGTTAAAGAAGGCGATGAAGTAAAACGTACTGGAAGAATTGTTGAAGTTCCAGTAGGTGATGCTTTATTAGGCAGGGTTGTCAATGCATTAGGACAGCCTATTGATAATAAAGGTGAAATTAAAACAGATAAAACAAGACCTGTGGAACGTGTAGCACCGGGTGTTATGTCCCGTAAGTCTGTATATCAGCCATTGATGACAGGACTTAAGATGATTGACTCCATGATTCCTATTGGTAAAGGACAGCGTGAATTAATCATCGGTGACAGAGAAACAGGTAAAACTGCAATTGCAGTAGACACTATCATTAACCAGAAGGGTAAAAACGTATATTGTATTTATGTAGCTATCGGACAGAAAGAATCTACCGTAGCACGTATGGTACAGAAATTAAAAGAAAACGACGCAATGGAATATACAACAGTCGTCAATGCAGGCGCATCTGAAAGTGCTCCGTTACAGTACATTGCTCCATATGCAGGATGTGCTATGGGTGAAGAATGGATGGAACAGGGAAAAGATGTTCTGATTATTTATGATGACTTAAGTAAACACGCCGTTGCTTACAGAACCATGTCTCTGTT
Source organism: uncultured Bulleidia sp. (assembly GCA_934754415.1). Taxonomy (GTDB): domain Bacteria; phylum Bacillota_I; class Bacilli_A; order Erysipelotrichales; family Erysipelotrichaceae; genus Bulleidia. The sequence continues at coordinate 9,594 of CAKVIS010000013.1, read as the reverse complement.
ATTAAGGAGACCTCCGGGACGTGAAGCATATCCTGGTGACGTATTCTACTTACACAGTCGTTTACTGGAAAGAGCTGCCAAGTTATCTGATGAATTAGGTGGAGGTTCTTTAACTGCTTTACCTATCATTGAAACACAGGCAGGTGATATTTCCGCCTATATCCCTACAAACGTCATTTCTATTACAGACGGACAGATTTTCTTACAGACAGACTTATTTGCCGCAGGTGTAAGACCGGCTGTAGATTCCGGTTTATCTGTATCCCGTGTAGGTTCCAATGCACAGACAAAAGCAATGAAGAAAGTATCTTCTTCCTTGAAGCTGGATCTTGCTCAATACAATGAAATGTTATCTTTCTCTCAGTTTGGATCAGATCTTGATGCAAATACAAAGAAGATTATTTCTCATGGTGCAAGAGTTATGGAACTGTTAAAACAGCCTCAGTATAAACCAATGCCAATGGATGGTCAGGTATTATCTCTCTATGCTGCAAAATATGGTCAGCTGGATGAAGTTGAGGTAGAAGATATTGCAGAGTTTGAAAAGACAATGCATGCATATTTCAAGGAAAATCATCCTGAAATTTTACAGGAAATCAATGAAAAACAGGATATCGATGATGCACTGAATACAAAGATTTCCGAAGGAATGAAAGAGGCACTGGAACAGTTCAAGTTACGTAAGGGAGCAAATGTATGAGTCAGTCGAAGCAGGCTTTAAGAACAAGAATAAAGTCTGTCAACTCTACAAAGAAGATAACCAGGGCAATGGAAATGATTGCCAATGCCAAGTTATTCAAACAGCGTAACAAGATGGAATCCAATCGTGAATATGCAAAAAGATTACAGGAAACTGTAGATGAAATTGTTGCTAAAAATCCAAAACTGGATAATCAGTATATGAAACCAAATAACTCCGATAAAGCCTACTGGATCGTTATCGGAAGTGACCTTGGTTTGTGCGGCGGATACAACCAGAATGTTGTAAAGTTTGCACAGGCACATATTCATGAAGGTGATTCTGTCTATGTCATTGGCACAAATATGTATAAAGCCATGCAGACAGCCGGATTCTCCCTGATCAATCAGGGACCTGATTCCAGTGATATGTTAGAGTACATGCATCTGAAAGAAATAGTTATGGATGCAGTCAAGGCATATAAAAATGCAGAAGTTGGAGTTGTACAGATTTTGTATACACGTTTCGTGAATACAATGACATTTACTCCAGATACAGATGTGCTTCTTCCTTGCAGCTTAAATGTCAAAGAAGAAAAATCAGACAGTCATGTAGAAACATTATTTGAACCTGATGCCAACAGCATTCTGGATGAACTCATCCCGATGATGTTACAGGATGTGGCTTACTCTGACTGGATGGAAAGCACAACCAGTGAACAGGGATCTAGACGCGTTGCGATGAAGACCGCAACAGATAACGCCGAAGATCTTGGAAACAGCCTGTTATTGGAATACAACAAAGCAAGACAGGCCGCAATCACACAGGAAATCACCGAAATTGTTGGTGGTTCACAAGCTGTGTAGAAAGGTGAAATATGAACAATACAGGTAAAATTGTACAAGTTATTGGACCAGTTATTGATATTCGTTTCTCCAGTGAGAACTTACCAGCTATCCGAAATGCCATTCACATTCAATTACAGGATGGTAAAGAGATGACTTGTGAAGTTGCTCAGCACGTAGGAGACGATATTGTTCGTTGTATTGCCATGAGCTCTACAGACGGACTGGTACGTGGTATGACTTGTATCGATACAGGAAACGCTATTGAAGTTCCTGTTGGTGATGAAGTATTAGGCAGAATGTTCAACGTATTGGGTGAACCAATCGATGGACTGGGTGAAGTCAAAGCAACCAAAAAAATGCCTATTCACAGAGAAGCTCCTACATTTGCTCAGCAGCAGACATCTTCTGAAATTCTGGAAACGGGTATTAAAGTTATCGACTTATTATGCCCGTATTCCAAAGGTGGTAAGATTGGATTGTTTGGTGGTGCAGGTGTTGGTAAAACAGTATTGATGCAGGAACTGATCCACAATATTGCTATTGAGCATGGTGGAAGATCTGTCGTTGCAGGTGTCGGTGAAAGAACCCGTGAAGGTAACGACATGTACCATGAAATGAAAGAATCCGGTGTATTAAAGAACACTGTTCTTACATATGGTCAGATGAATGAATCTCCTGGTGCCAGAATGCGTGTTGCCTTAAGCGCATTAACTATGGCAGAGTATTTCCGTGATGAAGAACATCAGGATGTATTATTGTTTATCGATAACATTTTCCGTTTTACTCAGGCAGGTTCTGAAGTATCCGCATTATTAGGCCGTATGCCTAGTGCCGTAGGATATCAGCCAACTCTTGCTACAGAAATGGGTCAGTTACAGGAACGTATCACATCTACTGATGATGGATCTATTACATCTGTACAGGCAATTTATGTGCCTGCCGATGACCTGACAGACCCTGCTCCGGCAACTACTTTCTCTCATCTTGACGCAAGACTTGTCCTTGACCGTTCCATTGCTGCATTAGGAATCTATCCTGCAGTTGATCCGCTGGGTTCTTCTTCCCGTATGCTGGATCCTCTGGTAATTGGTGAAGAACATTATCATGTTGCACGTCAGGTACAGCAGATTTTACAGAGATATAAAGAATTGCAGGATATCATTGCTATTCTTGGTATGGAAGAATTATCTGAAGAAGATAAGAAGATTGTTGCTCGTGCAAGACGTATCCGTAACTTCCTGTCTCAGCCATTCAGCGTTGCAGAACAGTTCTCTGGTCTGAAAGGAATTTATGTTCCGGTGAAAGACACAGTACGTTCCTTTGCTGAAATTCTGGAAGGAAAATATGATGATCTTCCTGAACAGGCATTTATGTCTGTAGGTACTATTGAAGACGTTATAAAGAAAGCAGAGACATTAAAATGAGTACTTTTCATGTACGTGTCGTAACTCCTCACGGTGTTTACAGAGAGTGGGACACAGCCATCTTGAATATTCAGACCAGTGATGGTGATCAGGGAATCCTTGCCAACCATATGCCACTTGTCACAATGTTGAAGATTGGAAAAATGACAAGTGATATTGATGGAAAACGAGAAGAGTTTGCAGTAGCGGGAGGTTTATTCTACTTCAGAGAAAATCTTGCAGAAGTATTAACGGATGCGATTGAAAATAAAGTAGATATTGATATTGCAAGAGCTGAAAAGTCAAAAGAAAGAGCAGAAGAACGTTTACGTAAAGCGGATCCTTCTATTGACATAAAGCGTGCAGAAGTATCTTTAAAGAAAGCTATGAACCGTCTCTCTGTAGGTGGTAAATAAAGAACTGCATATGCAGTTCTTTTTAGAAAGAGGTACCTATGATTAAAAGATTTTATAAATCCTGTATATCTTTACAGTTTTCAGTTACTTTGATTCTGAATGCCGTACTTGTTTTTATCCTTGCCTTTCTGACATTTAAAACTAAGAACAATGTTTTCTATTATGCAGGAGTGGTATGTGGTGTCCTGCTGATTGCTCAGATTGCTTACAGTGAGTTTCGTAAATGGCAGGTGGGAAACCAGCTAAGAGGTGTCAAAGAGACAGGCAGATACTATGAAGAAGGCAGTATGATTGGAAGAAGTTTTATTCTCCCGGACAGATTGCTTGCCTGCGATGAGAAACTGCATATTCAGGAAGTCTCTTTGCGTTCCATTCAGAAGATGGAAGTGAAACCTTCCTCCAAAGGGAAAGAATCTGTTGTATTAACGGTAAATAATACATCAGTTCCTTTATACAGTGATAATACATTGCAGAGCAGAAGACTTGCCGGCTTCCTGAAATCTGTCAATCCTTCCATGGTAATCGAGGGAACTACACCTGACGGAGATGGAAGCTTTGCATCATTAAGCAAATAAATTAGCAGGCGTATAAAGATTCTGCTAATGTAAAAAACAGCTTAAATACAGGCTGTTTTTTATTTTTCTAAAACAAAGCAATAAATACAGCAAAAATATTTAGCACTTAGCTATTGACAGTGCTAAAGAAAGTTGTATTATATTGAGTGTAAGGAAAAAGAACCTTAGGAGGTATAAACTATGAGATATTTACCAGAAAGAAATTTATTTGATGATTTATTCAACGATTCATTTACAGGAAATAATTCCCTGATGCGTACAGACATTCGCAAGAAGGATGGTAACTACTTATTAGATGTAGAATTACCTGGATATAAGAAAGAAGATATTAAGATTTCTCTGTTCAATGGCAATCTGACTATCAGTGCCTGCCATAATGAGACAAAAGAAGAAAAGGACGCAAAAGGTACAGTTCTTCGTTCTGAAAGATATTCAGGAACTACATCCAGAACTTTCTATGTAGGTGATTCTATTAAGGATTCTGATATCAAAGCTTCTTATAACGATGGTGTTCTGTGCATTACAGTTCCTACAGCTGAAAAGAAGGAAGCTGAGGAAAAGAAATTCATTTCCATCGCGTAAGATATTCCTCTCCCTTTTAGAGCTATGGTTGAAACCATGGCTCTTTTTTTGCCTGCAGACTAAAAAAGTATAGCTTTGGGCTATACTTTCAGGATTTTACAGAATCGCATCAATATTGTGTACAGGTTCAAAATCAATCACTTTTTTATGCATGATATATTCTGCCAGGATTTCTACCATGCTTTCTGAGATTTCCTTAACCACAGGAGCGTTTTTAATCATGTTATAGTTTCCCCCACCGCTGGCTCTGTAATTATTCACAGCTAATGTGAATTCATCATCTTCTTTAACAAATTCTCCGTTTCTTGTCAGAGAAGTAATACGGGAACCTTCAGGATTGGATACTTTGATAATGTATTCCACGCCATCTATCATATCGTAGTTATAGTGCTGAGGTTTAGGAGATTCAAATAAAGGATTAACGCCAATACCATCTCCTTTAACTGTAAAAAATTCAGCACATTTCTCAAGATATTCTCTTAAGACTTTACCTGTAATCTTTTTGATAACCAGTGTATTTGGATAGACATAGGTACTGACAAGATCTCTCATGGTAATTTCGGATTTAAATCCAGTAGCTCCTAAGAATAAAGCATTTGCCGCAAGGTCAGCACCAGTGATTTCCATGGTGACTTTATTCAGGAAAGTAATTACCTGGGATTTATGTAATCTTGCATCATTTTCATTTCTGACCCTCAGATCAATTTTACTTGTACCAAGTGGTGTATCCAGCCATTCCTGACAGACATCTTCCTCCTGCTGTACAAGAGAAGTGACAGAAGGATCGGGTTCTGTATCACAGGAAAGAATGTGTGTTTCAATAGTATGAGTTTCAGGATAGATATCAATACATGCCAGTTCCTGACCATTGGCATTGGTCTGAGTGTAATGTGTATTAAATAATTTGCCGCTCAAAGTTCTGTGCTGATGACCGGAAATCATAATATCAATGCCAGGAACAGAACGAATCAGATCATAGGCTTCATTTTCACCTGTCAGATCTTCTGAAGGTCTTCCTGTAGTCAGATCCTTTTCAAATCCTCCATGATACATACAGACAATATAATCTGGTTTTTCAAAACGTCGGATTGTATCTACAGTTTTCTTTGCGGATTCAATAGCAGAGATAAATCTGCTGTTGGCAATATGTTCTTTGGTTTCCCAATGCGGAATATATTGTGTAACCAGCCCAAACAGAGCAATCTTGACACCGTCAAACTCTCTGACGACATAGGTAGGTCCATAAGGCGCACCATGGTAATACCAGTTATTCGTAATACATGGAGCTTTTAAGTTCTGTAAATGCATCATGAGACATTCTTCGCCATAGTTAAAGTCATGATTACCAACATTGACATAATCGTATTCCATTTCATTCATAACTTTGGTCATAGGAGAAATATCCAGTGGCATCTGGTGATAATGATAGAAAGATAAAGGAGAACCTTCCAGTACATCACCATTATCCAATACCAGAGTATTTTCATCTCTTAAAGCATCTATTAAAGTTTTCAGTCTTGCAAATCCACCGTTGAAGTTAGTGCCATCCGCATAGGAATACGGATAGATATATCCATGAACATCCGATGTTGCAAGTAGTCGTATCTTTTTCATAAAACACCTCTTTTAACAGACAATATTGTAACGTATTTATGTCAGGTTTGTGTTAAGAATATGCAGAATCAGAATACATACAGTACAATGTAAACAGGAGTAGTATATGCGCAAAGAAATGAATTTCAGAGATGCCGGTGGCATGAAAACAAAAGATGGTAAACACATTAAAAAAGGTGTCTTTTTCAGATGTGGAAGTATAAGTAAAATGAGTAAAGAAGAACTTATAGAAATGAAACAGTCAGGTATTCGCTATATACTGGATCTTAGAAATACCCATGAAGTCAAACATCATCCTGATCCTGTTATAGAAGGAATGGAACAGCTGCCATATTCTCATTGTGGTACTAAAGAAGGAAAAAAAGTAAACTTCGGTTTCTCCGCTACAAAACATACCTCTTCAGAATGTCTTAAACATCTTGCACAGGTTAATGACTATTATTGCAAGATGCCATACCATAATGAAATGGTAAAAGTATTGTTTGATGCATTACTGGAAAAGAAAGTGCCGGTAGTCATTCACTGTGCCAGCGGCAAAGACAGAACTGGTATTTGCTGTATGTTAGTACAAAAGACACTGGGTGCTGCAGATAAAGATATTCTTGATGACTATCTGCAAAGTAACATTGCGTATCAGGAAGCTTTTGAAGAAGAGACGGAAAAAAGAAAAGGAGAAATAGAACAGGTGCCTGAAACCTTACCAGTCATTCAGATGAGTAAAGGTGTTCGAAAAGAAATCATGGAAAGTGTACTGCAGGAACTGGAACAAAGATATCCGGATATGGAAACGTATTTACAGGAAGAATACGGATATACTCAGGAACAGATTGCAAAGATACAGGAGTGGTATCTGGAGGAATATTCCATAACAAGTAAAAAATAGTAATGTCGCTCATATACATGAGTTTCATTACTATTTTTAAAAACATTTGAATTATTGTTTTCCGTGAGCTAAACGTGTACGGATCTTAGTAGAGCAGAATTCAATGATCAATACAAGTATGATCAAGGCTATCAGGAAAGCACCTACGTTAGTCCATCTGGAATAGGTAATGGACTGTACTAAAGGAGAACCAATACCACCTGCAGCTACAATACCCAATGTAGTCGCATCTTTTAAGTTAATATCAAAACGATAAATTGTAGTGGAGATAAAACTTGCGGATAACTGAGGTAACACACCTACACGTATCTTCTGGAAAGTATTACAACCTGCGGCATCCAGAGATTCCAGAATACCTGTATCCAGATCTTCAATAGCTGTAATGTACATCTTGGAAATCATACCGATGGAGCATATGGATTGTGTAACTACACCACAGAACGCACCAGGACCTGTCACTCGAATCCATACAAGTGCCCAGATAAGAGAAGGAATTGTACGAATCATCAGAATAAAGGCTCTGAAAATATAGGCAACAGGTTTAGGTACGATATTACTTGATGCTAAGAAGGAAACAGGAATTGCCAGGATAGCACCAAATAAAGTACCAAGAATAGCAATGGCAATTGTCTGAATAATCAGATAGGGTACACCATCAGTAGTTAAGTTGAATAACAGCCTGGTGTTAGGATGTGTAATACCATAGACAATACCATGTGCTACGATACTTCCCTGTTCTGTAATACCGGACACCTGTACTGACTGGGAACCCCATGCGACAAGTACGAATAAGATAAGAAATACCAGTACTCTTTTCCACCAGTTTTTTGGTTCAGCCTGAAATTGTTCTAAAACTGTCATAGAGTACCTCCTAAGAAACTTTTGAACGAACAAAATCGTTCAGAAGATCAATTAACAATACAACGATAAACAGAGAAAGTAAGACAATACCAAGATCGTTATAGGCTCTTAATCCTGTACGTTCACGAATGAGAACACCAAGACCACCTGCACCTACATACCCAAGAATACTGGATGCACGGACATTTAATTCGAAGCAGTACATGCAGTCATCAATGTAGGTTGGTAAGATCTGTGGCATACAGGCAGTCCAGAATGCCTGCATGGTAGAAGCACCAAAGGAAATCATGGCTTCATATGGTTTCATATCGATTGTTTCAATACTTTCATACAGCATCTTGGCAACAATACCTACTGTAAAGATGATAATGGCAAGCGTACCTGCAAAAGTACCAAGACCAAATACCAGTGCCAGCACAGAGGCATAAATCAATGTCGGGATGGAACGCAATACAGAAAGAATGAAACGAATTACCAGTAAAGTTGGTTTATTACGATTGATATTGCTGGAGCCTAAGATAGCTAAAGGTAATCCAATGATACAGCCGACAATCGTACCAAGAATAGACATCTTGACAGTTTCAAGCAGAGAAGGCCATACTTTAGGGAAATAGGAGAAATTAGGCTTGAATATCTGTCCTAAAATCACAAAGAACTGTGAGAATCTTGAAAACAGTGTGACCATATTAAACCCTGTTGCCTGCAGGGAAATGACAATGACTATCAACAGTCCTGCAAGAATCAGAGGTGTTCTGGATTTTGGTCTTTCCACTGTATGTCCGTTTTCAAGAGTAATCAGTTCTGGTTTGAAGATACGATCGAAAAGCGGAGCTTTTTGTGTCGAAGACTTAGCCATTCTCTTTACCTTCTTTGGATACAATATCTGTAGATTTAGGAACAGCTTTTCCGTTATATACCTGATCAAGAATTTCCTGGGTTACCTGACTTGTAGGACCGTCATAGACAATATGACCGCTTCTGATACCGATAACTCTTGTGGCATATTTTAAGGCAAGGTCTACATGGTGAATGTTCAGAAGAATACTGATATTCATCTCTTTGTTAATCTTTGCAAAGTCGCTCATAACCACATCTGCCATGATAGGGTCAAGGGAAGCTACTGGTTCATCCGCAAGGATGATGGAAGGGTTCTGTGCAAGGGTTCTTGCAAGTGCAACACGCTGTTGCTGACCACCAGATAATTCATCACAGCGATTGTAGGCTTTTTCCAGAATGTTGACTTTATCCAGAGCTTCCAATGCTTTCATTTTCTGCTCTTTGGAATACAATCCCAGCAGAACTTTGTACCATGGCATATCCGGTACATTACTGGATAATACATTCTTGATTACTGTAGAACGGGATACGAGGTTGAAAGACTGGAAAATCATACCAATCTTACGACGGAATTTACGTAACTGTTTGCCTTTCAGTGTCATAACATCTGTGCCATCTACAATGAGCTGACCATCTGTTATATCAATCATACGGTTAATTGTACGAATCAGTGTAGATTTACCTGCACCGGATAAACCGATGATAGCAACAAATTCTCCCTGTTCGATTTGAAGGTTGACGCCATCCAGACCTCTTGTGCCGTTAGGGTATACCTTCGATACATTTTTAAACTCAATCATAATACTTCTCTCTCTTTTTTATGGTTCAGTCCTAAAACCTGTTGATAGATTCACTCAGAGATTATGAAAACTTCTTGCTGGCATCTATAATCTTCA